>JAFMHF010000010.1:0-40121 GCA_017854655.1 Puniceicoccaceae bacterium
CGATCGAGGCCAGGTCGGACCCGCGTCGTCGCTACAGACTACGCATCAACTCAGTATAGATCTCTTCGATTGTGCGCAGTGCTTCGAGGCTGGCGATGATGAGTAGCCACGAGAGGAGCAGCACGATGACGGTCAGGATCGCTTTACGCTCGGTGTCCCAGCGCGGATTCCACCAGATGAGTGGCAGTGCGAGCGGGCCGACACAGAGCAATGCGATAACGACACTGGAGGTGTTGAAATACCACTTACCCTTGGCGGGTGGGTCGGTTGGGAGCGCGGGATAGCGCATGGCACCATCGATAAATTCGCCGCAATGCTTGCATTTGATGGCAGCGTCTTGGATCTCTTCAGCGCAGTAGGGGCAGTTTTTCATAGGAAGTGGGTGGCGCAAACACACGCTCGTTTTGTTGTGAAGTCGGACAAAACGACTGGAGCCGGCGTGAGATAAGGATTTGCGGACTGAGAGGAATGGGTTCTTTTTGCGAGTGGTTCAGCTTGCGGGTAATAGCTTTTAGTTACAGCATAATTATATGTTTGGCGAGCTTAACGGCTGCAGTGTGAACAGAATCCGCTTGGCGAGCTAGGGGTTCTTATTTCTAACTCAGGTCTGCCGTCTCAAATTTCCTCTCTCAAGTCTCAGCTCTCCCGTTTTAAGTCTCTTAAAGTATGTCCTCTCTAAATATTTGGTTCGAAGCGCTGCGTCCGAAGACCTTGCCGGCAGCAGTGGTGCCGGTCTTACTAGCGTCGAGTCTGGCGTATGCGGATGGACACTTTGATTGGCGGGGGGCGGCTATTTGTTTGGCCTTTGCGCTGTTGATTCAGATCGGCACGAATTTCGCCAATGACTATCTGGACGGGATCAAAGGCACAGATACTGAGGAGCGGCTTGGCCCGCGGCGAGCAGTGGCGGCAGGATTGATTGCCCCGCGTACTATGCGGCGAGCGACGATTCTGGTGTTGGCGGTCGGGTTTTGCGTGGGGCTCGGACTGATCCCGTTTGGTGGCTGGTGGCTGTTGGTGGTTGGGGTGACGAGCGTAGCGTGTGCGTGGCTTTATACGGGCGGGCCCTATCCGTTGGCGTATAATGGGCTTGGCGATGTGTTTGTGGTCTTATTTTTCGGCTTCGTGGCGGTGGGTTGCACGTATTATGTGCAGGCTGGCGCGATTTCGGGCAAGGTGTTGTTGTTGGGGTTCGGTTGCGGCTTGTTGGTCAATAATATCCTAGTGGTAAACAATTACCGAGACCTTGATGAAGATCGTGCGGCGCGAAAGCGGACCTTGGTGGTCTTCTTTGGGCGCCGTGTTGCACAGATCCAGTATTATGTGTCGGCTTTGCTTGCCGGGGCGGTGGTGCTGGGCTTCTGGGCGATTGGATATGGTCCGTTTGTCTTTGTTGCGCTCCTGCCTGTGTGTTATGCAGTGTTGCTAGGCGCTCGGCTATCTACGGCCGAGGGGCCTGTGGAGTTTCTGGAAGCGTTGAAGGGTTCGGCGAAAGTAGTCGCGGCGTATGGTGTGCTATTTTCCGGCGGATTGCTGCTCGGGGTCCTTGTGTGAAAGGAGTGAGGGCGACTCGCCCTCATTGGCGGATGAGGGATGCTGTGGGCGGCTCGCCCACTCTCCTTTAGCTTTAGGATTAACCGAATTGCGCTTAGCCCGAACTTATTCCCAAACCTCTAAAACACTACAAAGAGAATAGATACTTGCCATTTGGGGGCGACTACCTTTGCTTCTCCCGTTTTTCAACTTATACAATCTTATGGCACTTTCAGAAATTCATTCTCTTCTTCCTCTTGCTCAAGCAGCGCCCGCTGGCGGTGGCCTTGGCCAGTTCCTGCCGATTGTCCTGTTGTTTCTAGGCATGTGGTTTCTCATCATCGCGCCACAGCGCAAACGCCAAAAAGCGCATGATAAGATGCTTAGCGAGATCAAGAAGGGTGATGAAATCGTCACGACTGGCGGTCTTTTCGGCACAGTTACCCGCGTGAAAGATGACCGCTTCGTCGTCGAAATCGCGGATAACACACGAATCGAGCTCGGCAAGGGCTTTGTCTCAAGTAAAATCGAAGCAACCATCGTCGATTAATTCGACCTGAATACATATAAATATCCCATGTCCGGCAATATACTTTGGAAATTCCTCCTCACGGCAGTCATCATCTTTTGGTGCGTCGCTGAGATCTCTCCCTTGAAGGATCGTCCTTTCGAGGACTACATCCTCGAGCAAGCGACTGCGGAAACGACTGAGTTCGCTTCCATCATGGAGCGCGCTGAGGCCCGCGTTGATTCGAAGAAGTCGAAGACACTGTTTCTGGCATTACGCGAGATGGGTGCTGAAGATGACATCGACTATGCGGTGTTCTTTCCGCAGGTGAACTTGCGCGACGTGGCGAATCAAAATAAGCGCAACGATATCCTGCTTAAGCACATCCTGAGCTCTGCGCAGAGCAATCTACGCCTCGGCCTCGACCTTAAAGGCGGCGTCGGTGTGACGCTGAAGATTGCTGAGGATGCTCCAGGTAGTAAATTCGAACAAGCTGAGCAGCTAAAGGACGCCATCGAAATCATGGGTAGTCGCTTGGACGGTCACGGTGTGGCTGAGCCGATCATTCGCCCCGTCGGCGATGACGCGATTGAGATTCAAATCGCTGGCCTGTCCACTAAGGATAACCCTGAAGTACTCGAAGATTTGAAGAAACCAGCTCGCCTCGAGTTCCGGTCGGTGCATGAGACCTTGAACCCCGACACGACTCCAAAGAACAAATATCCCGTGGGCTATGAAGTGCTCGCTGAGGAAAATGAAGATCGTAAGACGGGGGAAGTCTTTGAGCGTCGCATGTTTGTTAAACTTATCCCAGAAGCGACTGGTGAAATCGTCGATGACGCTTATGTCTCGCAAACGCAGACTGGTGGTTTCCAGATCAATCTCGAGATGACGAGTGAAGGTGCGGACATTCTCGCTGCTGTGACTGGGAGAATGATTGGCAAGCCGCTTGCGATCGTCCTAGACGGCAAGCTTTACTCGGCACCAACTGTGAACGGCGTCCTTTCTAGTCGCGCGCAGATCACTGGAACTTACTCGCAACGTGAAGCGATCGACCTTGCCAACGTATTGAACAATCCGCTCGCGGTTGAGTTGCGTGTGGACCAGATGTATGAAGTGCAACCGACATTGGCTGAAGGCGCACGTGCTAGCTCGATCAATGCAGCGCAGTGGGGTGCCGGTCTAGTGGTCGGATTTATGCTCCTTTATTATTTTGCTGGCGGCGTGGTCGCCGTCATTTCTGCTTTGGTTAATATCGCCATCGTTCTCGGTGTGCTTGCCAGCCTCGGAGCGACGCTGACACTTCCTGGTGTCGCGGCACTGGTGCTGACACTCGGGATGGGGGTGGATGCCAATATTCTGATCTTCGAGCGTTTACGTGAAGAGCTTAAGAGCGGTAAAAGTATTAAGAATGCCACCGCAGGTGCATTCGATAAGGTAACTTCGACGATTGTGGACGCCAACGTCACGACTCTGATCACGGCATCGATCCTGATCTGGCTCGGCACTGGTCCGGTTAAGGGCTTCGGCATCACGCTCGCAATTGGCATCTGTGCATCGATCTTCTGTGCGCTGGTGGTGACTCGATTGTTAGTCGACTTCCTCGTGCATCGTATCGGTTTACGGAAAGTGCTGGGCATGGACCTCTTTCCATCCAAGAAGCTCGATTTCTTCAAATTTCGTAAGCCTGCGTTTATCGCTTCTTGGCTGATTGTGCTCGCTGGTGTCGTTAGTGTCGTTGTTCACCATGACAATATCTTGGGTAAGGATTTTACCGGCGGTGATGAGATGACAGTCGCATATGACCAACGCCTCGGTGCTGATGAGATCATGCAAGTGGTGGTGGACCAAGATCTCGGCGATGTGACTCCAATCTACCAGAGCCTCATTGGGCAGGATGTTGAAATCCTGAAGTTGCAAACATCATTTGATCAAGCACGACCCGTTCTCAAGCAGCTTCAAGCGGCTTTCCCAGATGCGAACCTAATCGAGACTGGCATCACTCAAATCGGAGCATCTGTTTCGAAGAGCATCCAATGGAATGCGCTTTATTCTGTGCTGTGTGCATTGGGTGGCATCCTCCTCTACGTCGCCTTCCGCTTCGAAGTCGGCTACGGAGTTGGCGCGGTCGTTGCAACGATTCACGACGTCTTGATGACGATCGGCATCTTCGTTATTTGCGGCGAATTGGGTATTTTTGTGAGTGGTCAGTTCACCGCTCCGATGTTGGCTGCGATTCTAATGATCGTGGGTTACTCGATCAATGATACGATCGTTGCCTTTGACCGTATCCGTGAAGAACTGGAGCTCAACCCCGGTACGGATTTACGCTCGATTATCAATCTTGCGCTCAGTCGGGTGTTCTCTCGTACATTGCTCACCAGTATCACCACATTGCTTGCGGCGCTGTCGCTGTACATCTTCGGTGCTGGAGTCATCACTGATTTCTCCTTCATCTTTATTATTGGTATTCTTACCGGGACGTTCTCCTCGATCTTCATCGCCAGCCCCGTATTCTATTGGTGGCACAAGGGTGACCGTCGCCACGTCGAAGAGCATCAGCTTACGCCGAAGCGCTACGAGTGGGAGAGCTCGAGTGAGAATTAAGCCGATCAATGGTTGATTTTTAAAGCAGGAATGGCGAATCGGCAACGGTTCGCCATTTTTAATTTTTAATGATCGATTGAAGTCGCCAGCCGCCGGCGCCACCTTTCTAACATCAACATCCTAATTTATGCTTTGGACCCTAACTGAGACCAACGATACAGTCGCCGCTGATTTAAGCGCGGAATTGCGTGTGTCTAAAGTTATGGGCGAATTGCTCTCACAGCGTGATTTGGTCACAGTCGAAGCTGCGGAAGAGTTTCTCCGCCCGCGTCTTGCCCAGCTAGATAACCCATTTGCGCTGAAAAATCTTCGTGCAGCGGTGACGCGTATCGAGCAGGCAATTGAGGCTACGGAGTCGGTGGTGGTGTTTGGTGATTACGATGTCGATGGCGTGACGAGTACTGTGCAGCTCGTCAGTATGTTGCGCACGCTCGGGCTAGAACCGCGCTATTGTGTGCCGCTGCGTTTAGATGAGGGCTACGGTTTGAGCCGTGAGGCGATCAACCGTGTCTTCGCTGGCGAAGTGCCAGATCTATTTATTGCGCTGGACTGTGGTACCAACGCGCATGAGCCGATCGCGTATTTGCGTGAGTTGGGCTGCGATGTGATTGTGGTCGACCATCACCAGACCAAGACGGTCGCGCCTGAAGGGTGCATTTTTGTAAATCCGCATGTGAACGATGTTGAAGATGCGCCATGGCGCGATTTGTGTACCGCGGGTCTAGTGTTTAAGCTCTTGCACGGGCTCCTGAAAAGTCGTCGCGAGGCAGAAGATCCGCGCGTGGATGGCATTCGACTCAAAGACTATCTGGACCTCGTCGCGATGGGCACGATTGCCGACCTCGTGCCGTTGCGCGGAGAGAATCGTATCCTCTCATGGTTCGGCTTGCGCCACCTGCGTGCGAATGGCCGTGTTGGTATTGGTGCCTTAGCCGAAATTAGCGGCATGGATGCCAGCCAAGAAATGGCGGCATCTGATATTTCGTTTAAACTCGCGCCGCGCATTAATGCGAGTGGGCGCTTGGGCGACGCGTCATTGCCGATGAATCTGCTGTTGAGCGACGATCTGGCTGTTTGCCAAAAGATTGCGCAAGAGCTCGATACGATGAATCGCGAGCGGCAAGGTATTGAGCGGGGCATTGCCGCAAAGGCGGAGCAGCGCGCGGCTGAGGAGTTTGCGGATGAACCGGGCATCGTGTTGTTTGGCGAAGATTGGCACCCTGGGGTCGTCGGTATTGTGGCCAGTCGCGTGAGCCGTCACTTTCATAAGCCTTGTGTGATTCTTGGGGCGGATGGTGACGACGCACATGGTTCTGGGCGCAGTGTGGCGACGGTGAATTTAGTCGAAGTCTTTCAACGTTGTACCGATTTTCTAGGCCACTGGGGCGGCCATCCGATGGCGGCAGGTGTTTCGCTGAAAGTCGCGGATATTAAAGCATTCACCGAGTGCTATCTCAAAAACTTAAAGTTGCTCTATCCCGATGGCTTACCTGAGCCATCGCTGCAGTTGGCCACTTGGTTGGAGATTGAAAATTTAGAAGAAGGCTTACTGGAAGAGTTGGACCGCTTGCATCCGTTTGGTCAGGGTAATGCCGAGCCAGTGTTTGGTTTGCGTGGCGTCGTCCTCGAAGAGGCGCCGCACGCCTTCGGTGAGGGCAACTTTCGTTTCCGTATGCCGAAAATCAACGGTAGTCGAACTGGCGTCGCTGGTATCGCATGGCGTATGCACGGCGTGCCGGAAGTGGGTCAGTCGATTGATTTAGCAGTGCGTTTTTCGTGGAACTTCTGGCGCAATAGCCGCTATCCGCAAGTGACGCTGATCGACTGGAAGCCGTCGGCCTAGCCTAACTCCTAATCTTCAGCTGATTAAAAGCGGCTAGGGTAACAGTGATTGAAGTGGCGATTAGTTGCTTAAATAGAAGGACTCGGCGTTTTCCCTTGTAAACTATGGGTCGTTAGCAGGCTAATTCTGTAAGGATATTCCCTATACACGGTGAATGATTACAGTAGCGCATGGAGGCCTTGATGTCCGTGTTGGACTAGCTCGAGTTAGCCGCTGCGCTTTTGGTAGCGGGCATTGCGGTGACTTAAGCGTTCAATAAATAATTCGATGTAAATTATTATAACGTTTTATAGTTGAGGCATAATTGGTCCCAAAGGACTAGATCGATTATTTGCCAATCACCCTATTCTGAGTAATCTAGATGTTCTGCTTTATTTACCCGTCTCCAATAAGAATTAGTAACCAATGACACTAGGTGACTCTCCAAAATACAAGGTCTTAGGCTATAGCTGCGGGTTCTTCACTTCGAATTAACCGCCGGCAAATTGGTGTAATAAAACTCATGAATCCGGCAAAGAAAAAGGCCTTATCGATCGCTCTACTGGATCAACATTGCACCTTGCGCAATGGACTGGAGTCCCTGTTTGGCGCGATTGAAGAGCTCGCGGTCGTCGGCAGTTTCTCGCGGCCCAGGGAGCTTTCAAACTGCTTTAATTCCCTGCAGGTCGATGTCGCGGTCATGGGCTTGGTCTTCGATGGTGACGATGCCCTAGGCCATATCACTGATTGGTCCAATTCACATCCTGAAACTAAGTTCCTCGTGCTGTCTCAACTCCCGGAAATGATCTGTGCGAGGCGCGTCCTGGACGCGGGCGGTAATGGTTATTTAATGAAGAAGTGTTCACCGAGTGCCCTCATCGACGGCGTCCATCGAGTCGCTGCTGGCGGAGTTGTGGTTAGCCGCCAAATCGCCGATCAGTTAATGACGGATTTCCACAAATGCTCAACGCGAGATGAGGCGGCTTGCTTTGATCAACTCACGGATCGTGAGCTCTATGTGTTGAGCTTGATCGGGCAGGGGCATACGACTGCCGCGATCGCGACGGAAATGAATCTTTGCAAGAAGGCTGTCAGCAGCTGTAAGGAGGGCCTCAAAACGAAGCTCTCGCTCAACAGTAGTCAGCAACTAATGCAAATCGCTTTGCAGTGTCTAGGCCGTCGTTAAGAGTTGGAGAAGATTTTTGATCTGTATACGTTGCATACAGCTGGGGCGGGTGTTGTGTTAGCGCAGGATCTGCTTGAGGGGTTGCCGATTTATTCAGCGTCTGAAGCAGTGGGCCGCCCTAGTAAGCTATTGGCATAACCGCTGCAATTCGCAAATGTCGCTTCTGCTTTGCAGCAAAAATGTAAAACTCGAGTGGACTCTTTCGATGAAATCGCCAAATTGATCATTCTGTATGACTATCACCGCTTCTAACATTCTTCTTGGTGTCAATGTGGACCACTGCGCGACAGTGCGCCAGGCGCGCTTTCGCGAGCATGCGCTCGATCATGGTAACGAGGTCGAGCCGGACCCCGTGGCGTTTGCGTTGCTGTGTGAGCAGGCGGGTGCCGATGGCATTACCATTCACCTGCGTGAAGACCGCCGCCATGTGCAGGACTCGGACGTGCGTCGTGCGCGTGAACAGATCGGCACGCGCTTAAATCTGGAAATGGCCTGTACGCCAGCGATGATTAAATATGCGTTAGAGCTGAAGCCAGATTCAGTCTGCCTAGTGCCGGAGAGCCGCGAGGAAGTCACCACCGAGGGCGGCCTTGATATCGTCGGCCAGAAGTCGCGCGTTGGAGAAGTAGTATCGGCCATGACCGAGGCGGGTATTATCACGAGTTTGTTTATCGATCCCGATCCAGCTCAGATCGAGGCCTCGGCCGAGCTCAAGGCAGAGTGGATAGAGTTGCACACTGGGGCGTATGCGAATGCTTATTATGGCGATCGTCGCCCGGCAGAGTTGGAGATTCTTTGTCAGGGCGCGGAGTTGGCGCACAGTCTCGGACTAGTGGTGAATGCCGGTCATGGAATTAACTATACCAACATCAGCGAAGTGCTGGAGATCCCGCATCTGCATGAGCTGAACATTGGGCATACCATCGTGAGCCGCGCTTTGTTTGTCGGCGTGGAGCAAGCCGTTCGTGAGATGAAGGCGTATTTGAAATGAAGCATTCTTTGTGATCGGAGTGCTTGGCTGCGCCATTAACCACGATAGGAGTGTGGGCGACTCGCCCACATTCATCCTCTGTGGCTGCAAAGGAGGGCGAGTCGCCCATTAATCCTCTGTGGCTGCAAAGGAGGGCGACTCGCCCTCCCTCCTTTAACCTATTTCCGCTAATCGACGATGAACCTAATAAAAGCGTGTATTTTAGGTGCCTGCAAGTTATGGTATATTTTCACTAGGTTGTTCTCTAACAATCTTTTGCCCCTTATTCCAATAGTTTGAAAGCGTTACTCTGTGCTCACCCCATGCTCACATGCCAAGAGGCTGCGCGGCTAGAAGGTGTAATTCTTACGGATGAAGCGGCCGAATGGGCTGCCATGCAGCAGGCTGGGGTCGGTATCGCTAAGGCCATTTGCTTAGATTATCAAGAGCTGCAATCATTGCCGCAAGGACTCAGCGTGTTGGCTTTAATCGGGAAGGGCAACAATGGCGGAGATGCGCTGATCACTTGTGGTCAGCTGTTGGCTGATTTTCCACGGGCGCGGGTGACTCTAATCTTTGCAGGCGATCCTAGCGATCTAAAGCCACTGGCTGCCCGAGCGTACCAACAGTTGAAAGATCGTGTTAGTCAACATCAGCTAGATGCCAGTAGCGATGTGGCAGCGATTCATGAGATCTTTGACCAGGCTTCAGCGGACCGTGCGTTTGATATTTGTATTGATGGTTTGTTGGGCATGTCGTTTCAGCCACCAGTGCGCGCGGCCATGCGTGTGCTAATTGAGGCAGTCAATTGCTACGAAAACATCGGTCTGCGGGCTGCCGTTGATGTGCCGAGCGGCAAGGGCGACGTCTCCGATGAATTGGCGTTTCTCGCCGACTTCTCGTATGCGACTGGAGTCGCGAAAAAGGTATTGTTCGAAGGCAACGTCGAATGCGGCCGAGTGCGAACGGTCGATCTAGGATTTTCTAAGACATCCGCAGGCGCGGCCGTGGAAGCTACGGAGATGGTACTGAACGACGGTGTACTCGATTCGCTGCGGATTTTGCGACCTGCAGGGGTGGATAAGCGTGCATTCGGCCACCTATTTGTACTCGGCGGCTCGGCCTTTATGCCTGGTGCTTTATTAATGGCTGTGCAGGCCGCAGTGCGCTCAGGCGTTGGTCTCGTGACTGCCTTCGCGCCCGCTTCGGTGGCAGCCGCGCTTGCTGCCCAGGTGCCGGAAGCGATGTGGGTGCCATGGCCCGAGACTGCCAATGGCACGCTGAATCCTAGAGCCCTGCCATTGCTACTGGATCGTATTGACCAGGCGACGGCAGTGCTACTTGGTCCAGGTCTGGGCAAGGATCGTAATACCGAGACAGTGACGCAGGAAATTGTCGGCCAAGTAGAGTTGCCAGTCATTTTAGATGCAGACGCACTACGGACGGGTGTGATGAAATTGGTTCCTAAGCGCAACGGCTCAGCGGGGCCGGTGATCTTAACGCCGCATATGGGCGAGTTTATGCGGATTGCGAAGCTAGATGCGCCTGATTATACCAATGAGACTTTGAGGGCGTTTTGCCAAAGTTATGGTGTGACGACCGTTCTTAAGGCGGCGCATACGCGAATCTGTGACGGTGAAAATATTTGGTATAATACCTATGGCGGGCCCGTTCTGTCGCGCGGCGGCAGTGGCGATTTACTCGCCGGTTTAATTGGCGGCATGATTGCGCAAGATCAAACGTGTGCGCAAACGTCGGTGGCTCGTGGTGTCGTGTTGCATGGGTTGGCCGCGCAGCAACTAGCGCGCACGCATGGTCAAGTCGCAGTGCATACCACGCAACTGCTTGATTATCTGTCGAGTGTGCTGCGTCGAGCTTGATGAAAACTGCTTATTGTAGCCACAGTTTGCCTGCGCCTTGCTGAGTACGACAGCAAAGCGCGGTTAAAGAACTCAAGTGAATTGCGCTTTACCCTGACTTATAATTTAGCAAAAGAAAGTGTAACCTAGACACTATAAGATTGTCCTCGAAAATGGCAGTGCTAGTATTTGTAAATGCCTTCGTCACTGAATCAACGTCAAGCATTGCTAGTGCTTAACGGCTTACCGCATGTGGGGCCGATTATGCTGCGACGTTTGATGGATGCTTTTGAAGGCGATGCAGTGGCGGCGCTTTCGGGACAACGCGCGAAGCTGCAGGGAGTGCAAGGGATTGGGCCAAAGGCTGCTGATGTTTTGATGCATTGGGAAGATCGCTTTGATCTTGCTAAAGAAGTGGCACAGATGCGCCGGACTGGAACTCGCTTTTTCATTCAAGGCGATGACAAGTATCCAGAGATGCTCAGAGAGACGTATGACCCACCGATTGGGTTGTATTGGCAAGGTGAATACATTGTTGATCGCCCTTGTGTGGCGATTGTCGGCACGCGCCGCTCAACGCTGTATGGACGTAGTGTGACGAAAAAGTTCGCGTCTGAACTCGCACGACTTGGATTTTGCATTGTCAGTGGTATGGCGAGTGGCACCGATACAGCTGCGCATGAGGGCGCGTTGGAGGCTGGTGGTAAAACAGTGGCGGTGTTTGGCTGCGGATTGGATACGATTTATCCGCCGGAGAATAAAGACTTGTATGAAAATATAGTTGCGCATGGCGCGGTCGCGAGTGAGTTCCCTTTTGGACGCCGTGCAGATCGACAGACTTTTCCGATGCGCAACCGAGTGGTGGCTGGTATGTGCCAAGGAGTGATTGTGATCGAAAGTGCGGTGTCGGGAGGTAGTATGATTACTGCGCGTTTTGCGGG
This sequence comes from Puniceicoccaceae bacterium, assembly GCA_017854655.1. GTDB lineage: Bacteria > Verrucomicrobiota > Verrucomicrobiia > Opitutales > Coraliomargaritaceae > Lentimonas. Next base: position 11,427 of record JAFMHF010000010.1, read on the forward strand.
TGAGCAGGGGCGCACGTTGATGGCGGTGCCTGGCCGAATCGATCAAGCAAGCAGTGGCGGCTGTCATCAGTTAATTCGCGATGGCGCAATCATGGTGACTTCGGTGGATGATATTTTGGAAGAGCTTCGCTACAAGCGCACGCAGTTCCCAGCGCAGGAATCAGAGCTGGGTCTAAAGGATGCGGGATCGCCACCACCGTCGCTGTCAGAGGCAGAGCAAGCGGTGATGGATTGTTTTGTTGGAGGTGAAATGGCATCACCCGATGCATTGGCGGAGCGTCTAGAGAGGCCTATCTCCGAGATCTCGGGGATTCTGATGGGGCTCGAATTGAAGCGACTGGTTGGTAAGCGAGCGGATGGTCGCTTCGAGGCACGGTAACTGGCGCCTGTGTAATTACCTTTTAGAATTCGGTTCGACTGCCACATAAAGACGCCCAACCCTGTGGGAGTTGGGCGTCTGTGAGAGTAAGCGTTGTGCGAGTCTTACCGGAGGCTTACTAGTAGGTCCTTGGAATCCACTTGGTCGCCAGCTTGAACTTCGACTTTATCGATGACACCATCGGCTAGGGCGTAAACTGTGGTTTGCATTTTCATCGCTTCGAGCACGAGGAGCTTGTCCTTCTTCTTTACCTTCTGACCCATGGAGACCGCGACACTGCTAACCATTGCCGGGATGGGTGCACCGACTTGCATCTTATTTGCAGGGTCGGCTTTCGCGCGCTTTTTGGTCTCAGTCTTGATGGACTTATCCAGGATCACGCATTCTCGGGCGCGGCCATTGAGTTCAAAGGTCAAGGTGCGTTCGCCATCTTCGTTTGGCTCTGAGACATAGATGAGCTTTACGATCAGGGATTTGCCTTCTTCGATATCCACCGTAATTTCTTCGCCTGGTTTAAGGCCGTAGAAGAAGGCTGGCGTAGGTAACACGCGAGCGTGTCCATTTTGTTTTATATACTTATCGAGGTCGGTGTAGACCTGTGGATACATGAGATAGGCAAACAGGTCGTCGTTGTTGATCTCGCGCTTGAACTGTTTGCTGATTTCTTGTCGTTTCGCTTCTAGGTCAATTTTCTCAGCGCGCGCGCCGGGGCGTCCTTTGAATGGCTTGCGGTCGCCGAGCACGACTTTTTGCACTGCCTTGGGCCAACCGCCCTTGGGTTGGCCTAGCCCGCCTGAGAGCATGTCGACGACGGATTCTGGAAACGCAGTGCCAGGCTCGAGGTTGACGAGGTCTGCGGGTTCGACGCCTTTGGTGAGCAAGAACATTGCAAGATCGCCGACGACTTTTGAGGAGGGAGTGACTTTGACGATGTCGCCAAGTAAGTGGTTTACTTCGTGGTAGTAGCGCACGACTTCAGGCCAGCGCGCCCCGAGTCCAAGGGCACGGGCTTGCTCACGAAGGTTCGTGTATTGGCCACCTGGCATTTCGTGTGTGTATACCTCGGCAGATCCAAACTTGGGGCTGGTATCGAAGGGGCCGTAGAATTGGCGAACCGCCTCCCAGTAGATCGAGAGTTCATTGAGAAACTGAAGGTCCAGACCCGTATCGCGTTTGTCGCCACGCAATGCGTTGACGATAGAGTTGAGGTTGGGTTGCGATGTTAGGCCTGACAGCGATGCGGTAGCAAGGTCGACGACATCAACGCCGGCTTCCGCGGCCTTAATGATCGAGGCTCCGGCGATGCCAGAAGAGTCGTGCGTATGGAAATGCACGGGGATGGCGATTTCGCTGCGCAGCGCTTTGACGAGCTTGAATACTGCGTGCGGAGTGCAGAGGCCTGACATGTCTTTCAGCGCGAGGACGTGTGCACCCATCTGCTCGAGTTCTTTGGCCATGTTGACGTAGTACTGGAGCGTATATTTGTCGCGCTTGTCGTCCAAGATATCACCCGTATAGCAGATAGTGGCCTCGCACACAGAGTTGGTGTCCTTGCGGATCGACTCCATCGCTACCTTCAAGTTGGGCAAATAGTTGAGCGAATCGAAGACGCGGAAAATATCCATGCCCGACTCGGCGGAGTGCTTGATGAAGCCGCGAATCACATTGTCGGGATAGTTGGAGTAGCCCACTCCGTTTGCACCGCGCAGTAGCATCTGGAAGCAGATGTTCGGGATGCGCTCGCGTAGTCGGCGAAGGCGCTTGAATGGGTTCTCATGCAGAAAGCGCATGGAGGTGTCGAAGGTGGCACCGCCCCAGCACTCCAGTGAGTAGAGGTCGCCTGCGCGCTGTGCGATGGCGTCGGCTACCTTGAGTTGGTCGTAACTGCGCATGCGGGCCGCGAGCAGTGACTGGTGGGCGTCACGCATCGTGGTATCAGTGACGAGTAGCTTCTTCTGCTTGCGGGTCCACTGAGCGAATTTCTCTGGGCCGTGCTTGGTTAGGTAATCTTTAGTGCCCTTGGGGAGTGGCTGCGTGTGGTCGTACTTTGGAACAATCACCGGCAAGTCCATTACAGGTACGGGACGGCCTTTGACTTGGTCGTTGCCGTTGACGATCGTTTCTCCGAGCAAGTTTAAGAGCTTAGTTGCACGGTCACGACGGCGCTTAAAGTTGAAGAGCTCCTTGGAGGTGTCGATCAGTGTGGTGGTCGCTTGGCCTGATACGAAGATCGGGTGGTTGACCACATTTTCGATGAAAGGGATGTTGGTCTTCACGCCGCGGATGCGCATTTCGCTAAGCGCACGGTCCATGCGCTGGATCGCGAGTTCGAAGGTGCTGGCAGATGCGGTGAGTTTGACTAGGAGGGAGTCGTAGAAGGGAGTGATAATTGCTCCGGTATCGCCCATTGCTCCGTCGAGTCGGATACCGAGCCCTGCTGCCGAGCGGTAGTTAACGATTTTGCCGTAGTCGGGGGCAAAGTTCTTCTCTGGATCTTCGGTGGTGATCCGTGCTTGAATTGCAACGCCGTTGCGTGGGACGTCTTCCTGCTGAGGAATGCCGACCTCTTTGGAGTGTAGGCTGTGTCCTTGGGCAATTAGAATTTGGCTGCGCACGATGTCGATGCCTGTGATGACTTCGGTGACGGTGTGCTCGACCTGAATGCGTGGATTCATTTCGATGAAGAACCACTCGTCGCAATCAAGGTCATAAAGAAATTCGACAGTGCCAGCGCTGTAGTAGCCAATTGACTTGGCGATTTTGACGGCAGCATCGCAGAGTTCAGCGCGAACTTCGTCTGGCAAACCAATTGATGGCGCAATTTCGACGACTTTTTGGTGGCGACGTTGCACTGAGCAGTCGCGCTCATGCAGATGCACGACATTGCCCTGCTTATCGCCTAAGATTTGTACTTCGATGTGTTTGGCGCGCTCGATGTAGCGCTCAAGGAATACAGCTGAATTACCAAACGCGCGTTGCGCTTCGCCCTGTGCCTCTTCGAGGAAGTCCTTCAAGTTTTTAGGATCTTTCACGACACGCATCCCGCGGCCACCGCCACCAAAGGCTGCCTTAATGATGAGTGGAAAGCCGATTTTCTTGGCAGTTTTGAGCGCTGCGTCTGGGTCAGAAATTGGGTCTTCGGTGCCTGGTAATGTCGGGACGTTTGCTTGATCGGCGATCTTGCGCGCCTCGATTTTATCGCCCATGCGCGCGAGTAAGTCAGAGCTTGGGCCAACAAAAGTGATGCCATTCTCTTCACATGAGCTTGCGAAGTTAGCATTCTCGGAAAGGAATCCGTAGCCTGGATGGATCAGATCGACTTTCTTGTCTTTTGCTAAAGCGATGATACTATCGATATCGAGGTAGTCGGCGACTGGGCCTTTACCCGATCCCACTTTGTAGGCTTCATCGGCTTTAAAGCGATGAACGCCGAAGCGATCTTCATTTGCGTAGATAGCAATTGTGCGGCAACCCATTTCGGTTGCGCTTCGGAATATACGAACAGCGATTTCGCTACGATTTGCGGCAAGTAATCTCTTCATTAGTAGTAGTGTCGGTTGGGTAAGATCGATTAGGAAAGGCTGCTAATTGCCACAAGTCAAGATACGGAGTTTATTCATATAGTGACCCCGCGTGAGGGAACCCATCTGTGCGAGTCTTGACAGTATGGGTTCTATTTTTCATATCTAGCTACCTCTTGATCAAGAAATCGACAGTTATGTGGCTGCTTAGCCTATTTGTTTGGAACGTCGCGTTAGCCGAGGTTCCTAGTTTGTTGCTGTGCTTGCACCATGATTTTGAGGTGCACGTTGAGTCTGCGGATCAGGAGCATGGACATTGCGGAGATGAGCATGCACACGTTGAGTCCCAGGAAATAGACTTGTGTATTGTTAAAGATGATTGCACCGATCTCGAATTGCGGGGTGGTGAACAAATCCCATCACGTTTAAATGAAGTGCACTCGGTTGATTTACCGATACTCGCTGTGGCTGAGTTTAACTTTCATGATCTGATAGTTCGACAGGAGAAGGTCTTGAGTACGATGTTGCCACGACTGCGCGGTCCACCGCTTTCGGTGCATTGGTTGACCGATCACTACATTCAGAAGACAGTCCTTCGGGTCTGATATCCTAATACACACTTAGCTTTTCTGGTTTAATCAAACCAGTCGTATTTGTAGCACTACGCTACGCCTCAGCTTCATTGTATTAGGATTTTTTATGGTTAACTTTTTGAAATTAAAACGCGCTGCCGCGTTCGTCCTCATCGTCCAATCGATTTTGACTAGCCTGGTCGCCGCCCCGCTCTCGCTTAGCAAAGAGCAAGCAGTGGCACGTGCATTGCAGCAGAATCCAGCACTTAACGCGGCACGCACCACGATCGATCGTGCGCTAGGGAATCGCCAACAAGCGGGGCGCTGGGCGAATCCAGAGCTCAGTATTGATTACGCTACCGATCAGACCTTCAACGACGAAGGCGAGTATGGCTACTCCGTTGGCTTCGAACAGCGCTTTCCCGTAACGAACCGACTGCGCCTGCAAAAGTCGATCGCGCAAGATGAGATCGAACTGGCGGTAGCAGAAGTTGCCAATCAAGTGCGATTGCTTACGCTCGAGGTCGAGACCTCGGTCGCTGCTGCGACTGCCTTGGAAGCTCAAATCGAATTACGGGACGAGCGCCTGCAGCTGAATCGTAAATTCGCAGCGTTCATGGAGTCGCGGGTTCAAGCCGGAGAAGTCTCTTCAGTTGAGACCAATCAAGTGCAGATCGAACTCTATGCGGTGGAACAAGAGAAGCAGGAACTCTCGAATACGCTGTTATTGGAACTCGCTAAATTGAAGCAACTGATCGGAGCTAATGTGGATGCCGAGCTCAGCTTAACGCATCAATTTGAACTGCCTGCCACGCAACCGCAGTTGGCCAGCCTCACGCAGGAGTCACTCATGCAGCATCCGGAATATCGAATGAAGGCGTTGCTGTCTGGTATCTCCGATAAGCGAGTCTCGGTGGTCAAGGCTGAGCGCTGGGCTGATATCGCTGTGCGTGTATTTTTTGATGAAGAGCGCAGTGTCGATGATCCTGGTGGTTTAGGCACAGATCGTTTCTTTGGCGTCGGTGTGTCAATTCCACTCCCCTTGCTGGATCGCAAACAAGGCGCGATTCTGGCGAGTCGTGCTGAACAACGACAATTTAAATACGAACTCGATCGCGTCGGTTTAGAGGTGCGCAGTGAAGCACATACACAGGCGACACTCGCGGTGAGTCTGTATCAGCAGGCGCGCGACTATGATCAACACTTAACGCAGTTGGTGGAGAAGAACCTTGCCGAGATGAAGTCCGCCTATGGGGCGGGGCAAATTAACCTCGTCGAGCTGTTTCGCTCACAACAACAAGGCCTACGAGTGCAATCTGCCCAACTAACAAAGCTGCACGATTTCGAACAGGCGATAATCCGCTGGAAAGCCGCCACGGCTCAAGCACAACCAGTGCTCCAATAACCCAAACATTTTTCTATTTAGATGAAACAAACAAATTTTAGTATCAGCCTGAGTGCCATCTGCCTATCGCTACTAAGCGTCACTGCAATCTCGGCCGCTACCGATGCGCCTATTATTCTCGATGCGTCGGGAGTGGCGAATCTTCGGATCCAAACTGTGGAAGTGGAAGAGCGTGATTTTGAAACCACGGTTTTTGCGATTGGTCGTATTGAAGAAATCCCATCGAAGCATTCCGTATTGTCGTCGCGAGTCGCGGGGCGTGTGATCGAGTTACATGCTTTTGAGGGAGATGCCATCGCCAGCGGCGATGTGGTGGCGACGATTGAGACTCGGCTAATTGGCGACCCGCCGCCGCAGGTGCAGTTGAAGGCGCCGCAAGGTGGCTTGGTGGTGAATTCACACATACGACTCGGGCAACCCGTACAACCTGACGTCGAGTTGATGGACATCTCGGATCGTTCGAGCATGTGGGCGATAGCGAAAATTCCTGAGAATGAAGCTGCGCGGGTGCGAGTGGGCAGCCATGCACACATCCGTGTGCCTGCTTTGGGTCAGTCTTTGTTTGAAGCGACTCTAGTGCGCTTTGGCGTAAATGCCGACCGAGGTGCGGGCGCGGTGGAAGGGATTTTTCTTTTGGAGAATAAAGATGGGCGACTGCGCCCAGGAATGCGCGTGGAGTTTGCCGTAGTGCTTGATTCGCGTGCGGATGTCTTGGCTGTGCCACGTGCGTCAATTCAGGGAGATCCTGCCAATCGTGTCGTGTTTGTGAAGGATTTCGATCTGCCTAATGCATTTCTACGTGTCCCCGTCGTGATCGGGGAGCGCAATGACCGATTCGTCGAGGTGCTAAGTGGTTTGTTTCCCGGTGATGAAGTCGTCACGCAGGGCTCGTATTCCTTGGGCTTCGCTGGTGGCGGGCAAAATATCTCGCTGAAGGAGGCGTTGGACGCCGCGCATGGACATGAGCACAATGAGGATGGTTCGGAGCTCACTGATGCCGATAAAGCCAAGCGAGCAGAGACTAGGCACGATCATGGAGGCGGTGGGGCGACGCATACGTTGAGTCTGCTGCTGATGATTTATGCAGGCGGGTTGACGTTACTTGTCCTGGTCGCTTCACAGCGTTGGTGGAGCCAACGCCGTGGATAAGGGCATGATCTTTATTCAAAATCACAGATCATGTTAAATCAACTCATACGATTTTCTCTTTCACAGAGGCCATTAATTTTGGCCTTAGTTGTCATCGTGCTTGTTCTAGGAGTTAAGAAAGCAGTGGATCTTCCGGTCGAAGTGTTGCCGGATTTGACCAAGCCGACGGTGACTATTTTAACCGAGTCCGCTGGCTTCGCTCCCGAAGAAGTGGAAACACTGGTGACGATTCCATTGGAGAATTCGCTGATGGGTGTGACGGGCGTGTCGCGCCTGCGTTCGATCAATGATGTGGGTTTGTCCTTAATCTTCGTCGAATTCGAATGGGGCACAGATATCTATCAGGCGCGTCAGTTTGTGCAGGAGCGTTTGACTGGTGCGAGTGAAGCATTGCCCGAAGGAGTGAGCCCTTACATGACGCCAGTCGCATCGCTTATGGGTAACATCCTGCTGGTCGGGCTGGCGGATCCTACAGGCGAGACGAGCCCGCGTGAGTTGCGCTCGCTGGCGGATTGGACGGTTGCCCGAAAGCTACAATCCATTCCAGGAATCGCCGAGGTGCTGTCGATGGGCGGCGGGGTGAAGCAGGTGCAAGTCCAGCCAGATCCAGATAAGATGCTCGCGATGGGTGTATCCTTTTTACAAATACGCGATGCCTCTGCTCAAGCAGTTAAAAATACGACTGGTGGATTTTTAACCGAATCGGCTCAAGAGATCATGGTGCGTAATTTGGCGATGACGACTGATCTGGATGAGATCGGTAACACGGTTGTGACGTATGAGAATGATCGTCCGATTCGTTTGCGCGATGTTGCTTCGTTGGTGTGGGATATTGAGCCGATGCGTGGCGATGCTGGTCTTGGCACAAAGCACATTAAGCAGGATGGTGCGGTCAAGGGTTACCCAGGAGTGATACTCAGTGTGACAAAATCGCCGGGATTCGATACCATTGATTTGACTGAGAGAGTGGAAGCCGCACTCACGGCGCTGCAAAAGACACTTCCCGCAGGAGTCGAAGTGATCACGCTCTATCGGCAATCCGACTTTATTAATCTCTCGATTGGAAATCTGGAAGAAGCTCTGCGTGACGGTGCCATCATGGTGGGCTTGGTGTTGTTTCTGTTTCTGTTCAATGTGCGGATTACATTGATCACGCTCACTGCGATTCCGCTTTCACTCGGGATCACGATTCTGGTGTTCGATCTGATGGACTTGAGCGTCAACTCGATGACACTCGGTGGACTTGCCGTGGCGATTGGTATGGTGGTCGACGACGCGATTGTTGATGTGGAAAATGTGTTTCGCCGTTTGTGCGAGAATGCTAGTTTATCGAAGCCACGTCCGAGGCTTGAAGTGATCGCCAGTGCCTCGGCCGAAGTGCGCTCATCTATTTTATATGCCACTGTGTTGATCATTTTAGTGTTCCTGCCGTTGCTGGCATTGAGTGGCGTGGAGGGGCGGCTATTCTCGCCGATTGCGATTGCAACAATTGTCAGCATGAGTGCGTCGTTCGTGGTGTCGTTGACTGTCATCCCGGTACTGTGTTCGTTTTTATTAAACCCGAAGGCGGGTAAAATGCATACCGAAGGGGTCGTCGTGCGTGGTTTAAAGAGGGGCTTTCACAAGACATGGCTCAACTTTTCGCTGTCACAGCCGTTTCTCGTAGTACTGATTACTGGGGTGCTGCTATTAGTCGCGTATGCAGCGCTGATTTCAATGGGGGGCAACTTTTTGCCGGCGTTTCGAGAACCGACTGCATTGGTGGCAATGACCACTGCACCAGGTACCTCGCTGAAGCAAACCACCGAACTCTCGGATACTGCGCAGGACTTGCTGCTGCAGATTCCAGAAGTCGAAACTGTGGGTTATCGTGTCGGTCGCGCCGAACGTGGTGACCATGTGGTGCCGGTGTCGACGGTTGAGTTTGATGTCGAATTTACCGAAACGTCTGATCGGGATCGTGCGGAAGTGTTGGAAGAAATACGTGTCACGATGCGCACCATCCCAGGCACATTCAGTGCGATGAGCACGCCATTAGCCGACCGCATTGGGCACATGCTCAGTGGTGTGTCTGCGAAGGTCGCAGTCAAAATATATGGGCCTGATTTGAGCGAATTACGCCGCCTCGGCAACCAGGTAACTATGATCGCACGGGCGATTCCGGGCATGGAAGAAGCACGTGCGGAGCAGCAGGCGATGATTCCGCAGCTACGGATCGAAGTCGATCGCGACCGTGCGCTGGCGTATGGCGTAACACCCGGGGAATTGAACGAGCAGTTGGCTTCCTTGATGGGTGGCGAAGTGGTGGCCGAAATTTACCAAGGGCAGCGTGTGTATGATTTAGTGGTGCGTCTGCCGCTTGAGTGGCGTGAGTCGCCGGAGCGGTTGTCGAACTTGTATGTCGATACACTGAGTGGGCAACGGGTGCCATTGAGTTACGTAGCAGAAATTCATCAAGCGACGGGCCCGAATACAATTCTGCGTGAGAATACACTGCGTCGTTTCGTGGTATCGATCAATCCGACGACGGACGATTTGAATGCAGTAGTAGAAACCTTGCAGAGTAAAATCGCGGAGGAGTTGATTTTACCGCAAGGCTATAGCGTCGCGTTTGAAGGCGAATATCAGGCGCAGCAAGAAGCGCGGCGTACCATCTTTATTATGTGTGCGGTTATTCTGCTGCTGATCATTTTCCTACTCTATAGTTATTTCAAAACCTTCACTTTTGTGTGGCTTGTATTGAGCATCATTCCGATTTCGCTGATCGGCGGGGTCTTTTATACCAGTTTCACATTGAATAATATTAGCATCGCCACGCTGGTTGGCTTCATCGCAGTGACTGGTATTGCTGCGCGTAATAACATTATGCTGCTTTCGCACTATCTGCACTTGATGCGTCACGAAGGTGAAGCATTTACGCGCGAGATGGTGGTGCGTGGCACACTGGAGCGACTCGTGCCGATCTTAATGACTGCGATCTCTGCAGGTCTTGCCTTGATCCCGTTGATCATGGCCGCCGATGAACCTGGCAAAGAAATTCTCAATCCCGTCGCGATCGTCATCGTCGGCGGCTTGATCAGCTCGACGCTGCTCGGCCTGGCGGTGACGCCTGCCATCTTCTATACCTTCTTTCAAAAGTCGGCCGAAAAGTCTATTCGCCTAGAAGCCGCAGCTTCTGAGTGACATAATCCATCGGTCGGTAGGCATGACTTTCATGTCATCCGTTTTTATCTTTATTCAATTAAACCCAAAAATATTATGAAACAGAAAACACAGCTCAAAGTTCTCCTCATTGCGACGCTAGCGATATTCGGGACAAGCTATTGCTATGCTACCGCGGGACACCATGACGGCAATGGCGAGCATAGCCACGGAACCAGTAAGGTTGCCGCGCAGAAAGTTCAGGGCGGCCCCAATGGTGGTCGTCTTATCACCATCGTGGATCCGCACATGGAGTTCTTAGTCACTCCCGAGCGCTTGGTGCAGATTACATTCCTAGGGCGCGATGGCCAAGTCGTCCCAGTAGCTGATCAAGTCGTCTCTGCGGTCGGCGGTGATCGCAGTGCCCCGACGAAGGTGGAGTTTGTTAAAAATGGTGATGGCTTAATCTCAACCGCAGCGTTGCCAGAGATGAAGCGCATGCCGATCATTTTACAGATCAAAGCGACTCCTGCTGCGCCGGGTGTGCGAGAGACATTTTATTTAAATATGAGCAATTGTCCCAGCTGTGAGTATAAAGAATACGCCTGTATTTGCGGGCATTGATTGATTCGTTTGATAACGAGTCGACGCAGCAGCTTTGATGGTTTGAAGGCGATGGTCTTTTGCTAAAATAGCACCCGACTAAGCAAGGTTAGGAGCACGGCGAAAGTCAGATTGAGGACGAGGCCGATGCGCACCATGTCGCGTTGTTGGATGAGACCTGAGCCGAATACGATTGCATTCGGCGGGGTGGCGACGGGCAGCATAAATGCGCAGGAGGCTGCTAAGGTTAAGGGCAGAATGAGCTCTGTGGTGGGTATGCCCATACTGATCGCGACTGCGGCGAAGATTGGCACAAGTAACGCGGTGCTAGCGGTATTGCTGGATAGCTCCGTGAGGAAAATGACGAAAATCACGATCATACCTATAAACAGGACCGTCGGCCAACCCAAGGTGAGTGTTTGGATTTGATAGGCTAGAAATTTGCTGGCGCCGGTAGCACCGAGCACTTTGCTCAAGGTGATGCCGCCGCCAAATAGCAACAACACGCCCCAGTTGGTGGTGCGGTCGACGTCCTGCCACCGAACCAATCGGCATGAGGAGAGCAGTAGGAGTGCTCCGATCGCGACGAGGGTATCAAATGATTTGGCGATCCCGAACAGCGCGGCGAGGGGTGCACTAAAAAGCCATCCACAGATCGCGCAGCAGAAGATGGCTAAGGTTAGGATGCGAGCGGTGTTAAACTGAAAGGTTTGTGCTTCAACCTTGAAGTGCGGCACGTCGCCGGGGTTGGCAAGCAAGCGCAGGACGATAAATAGAGTGGGGAGTAGGATCGCAACTGCGGGTAGACCGACCGCGAGCCACTCTACGAAACTGATGCCGAGGTGGGCTGCGGCAATCGCATTGGGGGGCGTGCCGATTAAAGTGCCGATGCCACCGATACTTGCTGAATATGCGATGCCTAAAAGTAAATAGTTGGCAGATCGAGCCATGACTAGCTCTCCGCAAGTGGACTTGACGTGTGCCAGTATTCCGAGAGCAACCGGTAGTAGTAGCGCGACGGTTGCCGTGTTGGAGATCCACATCGAGAGCAGTGCGGATGTTAGAAATAGCGCAATCGCTGTGACGTGAAAATTGCCGTGCCCGATTTTTAAAATATGCTGGGCCAACCAGTGGTCCAGTTTTTGGTAGGATAAGGCTGCGGCTAATCCGAACCCTCCGAGGAACAGAAAAATCAGAGGGTGCGCGAATCCGGAAAAGCTTTTGGTAACATCCAATGTGCCAGTCAGTGCCGCTACCACTGGAATGAGCATCGCGGTAATGGGAAGCGGCAGTGCTTCGCTGAGCCAAAGGGTGGCAGCGAGTGTCAATATTGCGAGTCCTGTGCGCACCGCCACAGCATTGTATGTCTCGGGCAGATCACCCAGTGGCAGCCATACGCGAATGGCAAAAAAGAGTACCCATGCCACGACGATCATGATCGCCTTGTGTGGTATCAGTCGAACTGCGCTGCCTTCGTCTACATCGGATGTATTCATCTCGTCTCCTTATGATTTTTTTAATGACGTTATGTGTATATTAGCGGGATGGCAAGTTTCGAGCCGAGTGGTAGGCCAGCGGCAGGGTGGGATTATCCCAGCTTATATTGAGATTGAGATGTTGTGGCACGCGCTTCTGTGCCCAGCACTATGCGTCTTTCAGTGCGGTAAGTTTAAGCTGACATGCTCTCTCTAGAAGCATGCGCGACAACACCTTTGATTCTAAGTAAATCCTGATTGCAAATTTTAGCGGAATCGCCATCACCTTTTGCATGTCTGAAAATTTTGAAAACATCTCTATCGTAAAAAAAGCCAATGTGTATTTCGGCGGCCAAGTCACTAGTCGCACCGTGGTATTTGCGGATGGGTCTAAGAAGACCCTCGGCTTCATGCAGGCGGGTGATTACGAATTCGGCACTGAAGCGGCTGAGCTGATGGAAATGCTCGGAGGCGAGATGGATGTGAAGCTCGACGGTTCGGATGAGTGGATCACCTATGCTGCAGGTACCTCGTTTAACGTCCCGGGTGACTCGAAGTTTGCCCTGAAAGTCAAAGAAGGCGGCGCGGACTACTGCTGCACTTATCTTGATTAATTAAAACTGCGGTCGCAGTTTTGCGCGCGATCCCCGGCTTTGGGATGCCGTCGCCCGTCGGGGCGGATGAAATGAATAAAGCCCTCTTCGCAGAGGGCTTTAAGTCAGTGATTGGGCACCTTGTGCGGTGCCTTGCTGTCGGCTGCGGGGCAGTGGATCACCACGCAGCCGGCGGTGTCCAATGAGGCGAACTCCGCGACTAGCCCTCCGGCATTGCGGATGAGTGGTGTTCGACAATCTTCCAGTCCTGACCGTTCCAGCGGTAGACGTAGGTGAAGCGGGCTTGTACCGTTGCTCCATCCGCAAAAGCGAAGGTGTAGACGCCGGAGTTGATCGCGACATCTCCGAAGATGCGGACGTTGGACTCGTCGATAGTACCTTTCGGGCCCTTGGCGAGGAACGCGACGAAATAGTCCTCGATTTCTGCGTGATTGTGACGCACCTGGTTGGAGACGGTCGGCAGCAAGATGGCATTGGTCTCGTAGAGTGCGGCAACATTCTTCGGCTCGCCCGTTTGGAGAGCCGCGTTCCATCGGTCGAAGAGTGATCTGATTTCGGTAGTATTCATGATGTAGTTGGTCTGGATGAAGAGGACGCCTCCGGAACAGCGACCATCAATGGAGTGTCAGCCGCTGTGCCGCTAAAAGGCAAAGCAGTACTTCGCAAGGCGCTGGCCGATTTCGGCGGCGATGGCTTTTTCAGCTTCGACACCTTGAGCGGCGAAGGTCACCGAGAAGCGTACGAAGTTGCCGCAGTCATCCCAAGGCACCGTGCTGATGAGCTCTTCAGTGATCAGCCATTGGCTGCAGGCTTCGCCAGATTCGAACTCAGTGGTCTTGCCGTCGATCGTCACCGACTTTGGTGCCGCTACGTAAAGGAAGAAGCTGCCCTTGGGTTTTTTCGCTTTGAAACCTGCACCGTTGAGCGCGTCGACGAGTAGGTCCATGCGGCGTGAGTATTTCGCGGAGATCTCTTCAGTGATTTGAGGATTCGCGAGCGCGACTGCGCCAGCCTTTTGAATGGCGAGAAATTGGCCAGAGTCGGAGTTGTCCTTCATGTCGGCGTAAGCTTGCACCACGAGCGGGTTGCCAACGACGAAGCCGATGCGCCAGCCTGTCATGTTGTAGCTTTTCGAAAGCGAGTGCAGCTCGATGGCGACGTCCTTCGCACCTTCGACCTGAAAGATGGAGATCGGTGTGCCTTCGAAGATCAGTGACGAGTAGGCGGCGTCTTGTAGAATGATCAGGTGGTTGGCCTTGGCGAATGCGATGGCTTGTTCGAAGAACTCGAGGGTCGCAGATGCGCCAGTCGGATTGTTCGGGTAGTTGAGCACCATAATCTTTGCTCTCGCGACGACGTCGGCGGGCACTGCATCGAGCTCAGGAAGAAAGTCATTTTCTTCCTGGAGTGGCATGTTGTAGACTTCCCCACCGAGATATTTGGCGTGAGTGCCCAGCACTGGGTAGCCCGGCGATGTCATCAGCACGACGTCATCTGGGTTGATGAAACAGGCTGGGATCATCGAAAGGGCAGTCTTCGAGCCGATCGAGTGGACGACTTCGGTGGTTGGATCAATGTCGCTTACGCCAAACACGGTGGACATGTATTGAGCGGCAGCGGCTTTAAAGTCGTCGCCGCCATTGTCTGCGTAACCGCGGTTCTCAGGCTGTGCCGCCGCATCTTGCAGGGCTTTGACCACGATCGGAAACGCCATCTCGTCTGGTTCACCAACGCCCATGTCGATCAGGTCGACGTCTGGCTTCGCTTCTTTTGCTGCCTTCTTGGCGCGTTTGATCTTCTCAAACTTATAGATGGCAGTGGATTTGCCGTATTGATTGCCGCCGATGCGCTCAGCGAAGAGTTCTTGGATGTATGAATCGCTCATGATTAATGACTATGTGTGAATGGATATTGGCGAAATGCCGAAAGTTAAGTTGTTAGTTAAATGGTTAAGTTCTGATTATTATTGTGATAAAGTGGCAGACGGGCTTAGTTTGTCCGGAAATTTGTTATGCAAACAATTCAATCGGTCAATGAAATGCAATCTCACGCTATCGGTCTACGCTCTAGTGGCCGTTTGATCGGATTAGTGCCGACGATGGGCTGTCTGCACGAAGGGCACCTATCGTTGATCGACATTGCGAAAGAGCGTGCCGATAAGGTCATTGTTTCGATTTTTGTCAACCCCACCCAGTTTGGCCCCAATGAAGATTTTGAGCGTTATCCGCAGTCACTGCAGGCGGATTTAGAGAAATGTGCCGAGCGGGGCGCCGATATTGTGTTTAACCCGAGCGTCGCTGAAATGTATCCGCAGGGCTTCTCGACCTACGTGAATGAGGAAGGCGTCGGCGCGGGGTTGTGCGGGATTTCGCGGCCAAACCACTTCCGCGGCGTGACGACCGTGTGCCTGAAATTGTTTAATATTACACGGCCGGATCTCGCGGTCTTCGGCCAGAAAGATGCGCAGCAATGCGCGGTCATCCAAAAAATGGTGACGGATCTCAACATTCCCGCCGAAGTCATTATCGGCGAAACCAAGCGCGGCGACGACGGCCTGGCGATCAGCTCGCGCAATCGCTACTTGACCAATACGCAACACGAAGAAGCGCTCAGTATTTCCAAGGCGCTCTTGATGGCGCAAAAGATGGTGCAGGAGGATGGGGTCCGTAGCGTGGATCGTGTGGTGGCTGAGATCACTCACCATCTATCGATGGCGCGCTCCGTACGCGTGATTTACGTGGAAATCGTGGATCGCCTGACGATGAAGCCTGCCAGTCGAGAGATCGAGCCTGGCAAACATATGGTCTGTGTTGCTGCGTGGCTGGAGCAAACTCGCTTGATTGATAACATCGCACTTTAAAAGGAGTGAAGATTTAGAAGTTAGCTTTTTAGGACGATTTCTTGCCTTCCCTTTTTCCCACCTACCTTCTCAATTTATGTCACAATCTTACGATGTCATCGTTATCGGCAGTGGAATCGCCGGCCTGAGTTTTGCGCTTAAAGTCGCCGAGACCGGGAAACGCGTGGCGATTATCACCAAGAAGAATTCCGCGGAATCGAATACTAATTACGCGCAGGGCGGCATCGCCGCAGTCACCTCGCAGACCGACGACGTCGAAATGCACGTGGCCGATACCCTCGACGCGGGCGACGGACTGTGCGATGAGGCCGCGGTGCGCGAGATTTTGACTGATGGCGCGGCGAGTATCGAAGAGTTAGCTCAGCGCGGCGTAGCTTTCACGCAACTGGACGATGGCACTGTCTCACTCGGTAAAGAGGGCGGGCATTCACAGCGTCGCATTCTGCACGTCAAAGATGTGACGGGCAAGGCGATCGAAGACGCCTTGCTGCATGGCATCGCAACCTCGCCAAACATCGAAACCTTTGAACATCATTTCGCGGTCGAGTTAATCACGGCTGCGAAGCTTCATCAGTCGGGGGCAGATCGCGTGCTCGGATTGTATGCGCTCAACACGAAAACCGAGCAGGTGGAGACTTTTCAATCCAGCGTGGTGTTGCTCGCAACTGGTGGCATTGGTCAGGTCTATCAATACACGACCAATCCTTTTATTGCGACTGGCGATGGTATTGCGATGGCCTATCGTGCTGGAGTCGAGGTGCGTAACATGGAGTTTATCCAGTTTCACCCGACCGCATTTTACTCCCGCGATTCGGATCGATTCTTGATTAGCGAAGCAGTTCGCGGCGAAGGCGCCATCTTACGTAATCTTGCCGGGGAAGCTTTCATGGCGCGCTATGACGAGCGCCAGGATCTCGCGCCGCGCGATATTGTCGCCCGCGCGATTGATTCGGAGATGAAGCAATCTGGCGCCCGCCATGTCTGGTTGGACACGCGGGATATTCCGCTCAAGAAATTACACGATCACTTTCCCAATATTTACGACTTTTGCCTGAAGCAGGGCATCGCATTAGAAAAAGATATGATCCCAGTGGTGCCAGCGGCGCATTATTTGTGTGGTGGCGTGAAGACCAATTTGAGTGGTGAGACGTCGTTGGCGGGACTCTATGCCTGTGGCGAAGTGGCCTGCACCGGCTTGCATGGAGCGAACCGTTTGGCGAGTAACTCGTTGCTCGAAGCGGTGGTCATGGCAAATCGCGGAGCAACCGCAGTCGGCCAGTATTTGAAGACGTCACCCGCAGCTGCGCTTGAATTGCCAACTTGGGTCGATGGCAATGTGCGCGACTCCGATGAACGAGTCGTGTTGCTGCACAATTGGGACGAAGTGAAACGCACGATGTGGGACTACGTTGGCATCGTCCGCTCAACCAAGCGTCTCGAACGCGCTCGCACCCGTATTCAAGCACTCGACCGCGAGATCACCGATTATTATTGGAATTTCAAAGTCGATGAAAGCCTGCTGGAATTGCGTAACATGATCCTAGTCGCTGGATTGGTGGTCGAGTGTGCCTTGCAGCGCAAAGAAAGCCGCGGTCTCCACTACACGCTCGACCATATTGAGAAGAATGATGCGCTTGCAGACTCAAAGGTGCGGATGTAAGCTCGTTGATCCATATAATTCGGCATGAGCATTTAATGTGTGTTCATGCCGATTAGGAAACTAGAAAAACTAAGTTTTGAAACACTTCTAGCGCTTTGACCGCTGTTACTTTTTAATTGTAACGCACTACCCATGCCGACCTTCACAAAACAGCTACAAGTCTCCGCCCCAGGCAAATCGACTGAAGAGTTCACTTCGGCCATCGAGGCCGGTTTGCGCGAGTCCGGCCTGCGCGAGGGCACGGTCACCGTCTTTTGCTGCCATACCAGTTGCAGTCTGGTGATTATGGAAAACGCCGATCCATCTGCTCGCCGAGATCTGGAGCGCTTCATCGATCGCCTCGTCCCTGAGAATGATCCCGACTTTACGCATACCTACGAGGGGCCAGATGACATGCCCAGCCACATTAAGATGGCACTGACCCGCACCGCGGAAGTGATCCCTTTCGTCGATGGGCGTCTTTGCCTCGGCACATGGCAGGGCGTGTTTCTCTGGGAGCATCGCGCGCGTTCGCACAGTCGCCGCATCGTACTCAGCTACCAGGGGGAGTGAGGTGATTCAGGGATTATTTACTCTGCGTCGCCGTCGTCTTCGAATCGAGCGAGGCAGTAGGAGGTGATCTCGTAGATCAGATTCTCTTCGATCGTGTAGATGTCGCAGTAGTGCACGTCGCCCTCTAGGTCGTGGCCTTCGACGATCACGTGAGACTTGCTCTCAATGGTGCGCAGGTTTTTGAAGTTTGGGTTGCCTTCGGCTTCGGCTTCCGCGCAGGTGTCTTCTACGCCAGCTTTGCCGATGATGCTGTGGTCACCAACGATGTGCCATTCGACTTCGTCAGCGATAAGTGGCAATGCTTTGGCAGATTGCCCGAGAGAGAAGGCCTGGCAGGCCGCAGTGATTTTTGCGTTCATAAGAAAAATTATTGTGCGAGTTTCAGTAGGTCTTCAACTGCGGGCACGTCTTTGATGATCTGGCTCGGCTCGGGGCCGACGCCGATGTAGCGGAGGTTGGGGATCTTGTTTTTGTTTTGGTCGCCGTGGTTGGCGACGTCGACCAAGGCTTTGAGCATCCATGCGACATAGTTTTTGGCGGCCTCGGGGAGGTCGGCGAAGTTACGCACGCCGGAGATGTCTTCGCTCCAGCCTGGAACCATCTTGTAAACTGGCTTGAGGGTGCGGCGGTACACGTCGTCGCGTGGCACGTGGTAAACGACTTTGCCTGCTGTATCCTTATATCCAATACAGATTTGAAGTTCGCCTTGCCAGTCGCCACTGTGGCTGAGGGCGTCGAGCTTATTGAGCACGAGGTCTTGGTAGCCGCCATAGCGCAGAGCGTCGCCTTTTTCAACGGCGTCATACCAACCAACCATGCGTTGACGGCCTGTGGTGGCACCAAACTCGATCATGCGCAGCTGTTTGCTGAGGGGGTGGTCGAGCTCAATTTCAGAAATGAATACGTGCGTGCCGACCTTGGTGTCGTAGGCCTTGCAGCAACCGACGTTGTGGATCGCTTGCGCAGGGATGCCGGCGGACTGAAAGAACTCAGGTGTAAAGGTGTGCGAAGCGGTGACGTTGGGTGCGAAGCCGTGGCGCTTGTCGAGCCAGTAAGCTTGGCCGAACTCGCCGATAATGTAGTTGCCCTCGTCTTGAGCGCGGAGGATCAGCTCACGCACGTCGCAGACTTGCGCGACGAGCTGTTGCCCAGCGCTCCAGTAAGCTTCGATCAGTGCGTCGAGGTTGAGCGTGAATGGCTCGGCTCCGGCAAATTGGCTGAAATCGAATTCCGCTTCGGTGAAGGCGCCACTGTCGATAATCTCTTTGTTGGCGCGGGTTTCGGCTCCTGTTAGGGTGTCGAATAGTCCAGCCCAGCGTTCGGGAGCGACTTGGCAAACGTGCCGGATGATGCGTAGCGCACGGTCGGCACGATTACGCAGCTTGGTGGCGAAGACTTCTTTGGGGCCACGGAAGTCGGCGTAGAAAATCTGGAATTGGCCGACTTCATCGAGGTAGGCGGGGGTGATGCCGCGGCCAGTCGAGCCACGTGGGTCGTCTTTGAGGACGTGCACGCGGTAGTCTTCGAAGGCGAGGTCGAGCAGGCGGTGGCAGACGTCGGAAACGAGGCAACGCTCGTCGATCGCGAGGCGCTTGAGTGCGACGTGGCCGTTTTGCTCAGCATAGGCGACTTCCCATAGAAACTTGCGCGGATCGGCGACGACGCCGCAACCAATAGGCAGGTGTGGCACATGTGGATCAGCGACACCGCCTGGGAGGAGGTTGAGCTTGAGACCCGCGACGGTGTGCCCCGAGTTGGAGCCGCCGTTGACTTTCATCACGGCTGCTACCGCGTCTTGACGACCGGTGATGTCGCGAAGCTCATTAATGATTTCGAGGATGACGCGGCCTTTGCCTTCGTCGCCAGTGGAGATCCCGGTATCGGCGATGAGTTGGGAGGAAAATGGTGTGAGCATGTTGTTTGAAAAGCTGAGAGTCTAAAATTGTGGAGCGCTTGGAGGCGTTCATTTTTTGGAGGGCAACGCTCGGTCGTTGCCGCTGGTGGGGCGGCCTAGAAATGCGTGTGGAAATTACGGAGCATTTCCCTCCTGTGCTTTTGGGTAATTATTTAGCGCTGTCGTTGCCGTAGTCGCTGGTTTTAACGGTGATGACGTCGTGCGGGGAGGACTCCTTCTGGCCTGCTGGGCTGACGCGAATGTAGCGCGCGTTGGCGCGAAGGTCGGCTAGCGTGGCGGCACCGAGGTAGCCCATGCCGGATTGGACGCCGCCAACGAGTTCGCGGAGGACTCCGGACAGCGATCCAGCGGATTCTTTAAGCGCTTCAATACCTTCGGCTGCGGCTTTGGTGGCAACGTCTTTGCGGTCGTGGCCATAACGGGCGGCGGAGCCGTCTTTCATTGCTGCGCTGCTGCCCATGCCGCGGTATTGCTTATAAAGTTTACCGTTGATTTCGATGATCTGCCCTGGCGCTTCGTTGCAACCAGCGAGGAGGCTGCCACACATCACGCCGTCGGCAAGCGTGAGGGCTTTGACGATATCGCCTGATTTGGTAATGCCACCGTCGGCGAGAATGGAGACACCTTTACTGCGCGCGGCGATCGACGCGACGTAGAGCGCAGTCATCTGTGGGATACCGACACCTGCGACGATGCGGGTGGTGCAGATCGAGCCAGGGCCTTGGCCGATCTTAATCGAGTTGGCACCTGCATCGGCGAGAAATTCGACGCCTTCGGCACTGGTGACGTTACCCGCGATCAGGGTCAGATCCTTAAATTCTTGGCGTAACATACGAATTGAGTCGCCCACACCTTTGGAGAATCCGTGTGCGGTGGAGACGGCGATGGCGTCGGCACCTTCGTCGACGAGTTGGCCGACGTGGGTGATGATGCGATCTTTATCCAGCGAGCCGTCAGTCTTGCGGTGCGCCGAAATGGCAGCGCCACACATGAGGCGGAAGTGGCCGTCGCGGGCGGGCTTGACCAACTGATGCGATTCTTCGCTGATGCGCTCGATATCGCTCAGAGTGAAGAGGCCTCGGAGGCAATCGTTGTCATCGACGATGAGCAGTTTGTGAATGCCGAGGTGCTTGGTGAAAAAATCGTCGGCGGTCTTGATCGGGTCTTGGCCCATTTCCTTCTCGGTCAGCGAGTAGACTTGCTCGCGCGGCGTCATGGCTTCGGAGACCAGACGGTCGGCGTAGCGTGGTTTGACCGCACGTCCAGGCAGAAGGCCAAGGAGCTTGTTGCCAGCATCAACCACGGGGAAGGTGCTAAACCCGAAGCCGCGGGAGTCGATGTATTCCAGTACTTCGCCGATCTTCTGGTCTGGGCCGACTTTGATCGGCTCTTGAATGAAGCCGTGAATGTGGTTTTTCACACGGGCGACTTCTTTAATCTGCTTCTCATCACTCATGTTGTAGTGGATGAGTCCAAGGCCGCCGTTGAGTGCCATCTGGATCGCCATCTTCGATTCGGTCACGGTATCCATGTCGGACGAGATGATGGGAATCTGCAATTCCAGCGCATCGGAAATACGAGTCGCAAGATTGGTCTGTCGCGGCAGCACATCCGAGTAGAGCGTGGCGAGCGAGATGTCGTCGTAGGTTAAGCCGGTCGGTAAGCTACTGTAAAAGAACTGATCGGCGGGCTGATAGAAATCTGCAAGACTGGGAGTTGCGTGTACTTTCATAGACTGAATTCAGCAAAAGATTGTCTTTTCTCAAGTAGAAACGACAGTTTGGGGCAAATGGGTCGTCGCTTTTCTTTCCAATCATATCAGAGAACCTTCGCGAAGCCGCTTCGCACGGCGCTTGGCGAGTGGTCTGTGCGCGAAGGCTTTATTGTCCGCGTGGAGGATGAATCTGGGGTGGGATATGGTGAGATTGCACCGATACCGCAGTTTGGCAGCGAGACGGTGGCGGCGGCTGAAGCATATTTGCAGCGCTTGCGGGACGATAGTAGCTTGGCTGAAGATACTGTGGCTTTGGCGGCGTTGCCCTGTTGTGCATTCGGAGTGAGTGCGGCGCTGGCGCTGGAGCCATCGGTAAGGAGATGTGATTATGCAGTCGCGGCGCTATTACCTGCCGGCCGCGCGGCGCTTTCAACCCTGGCGGTTAAATTATCGGCAGGATACGAATCGTTTAAATGGAAGATCGGAGTCGAAAACGTGGCGGTGGAACAGGCCATTTTTCGCGAATTGGTCGCGCAGCTGCCGATTGGCGGTCGGCTGCGGTTGGATGCGAATGGCGGATTCTCGATGGCTGCGTTGGAGAGTTGGTTGCGACTCTTACAGCAATTTCCCGAGCAAGTGGAGTATTTGGAGCAACCGTTGGCTGTCGGCCAAGAAGCTGCAATGGCGCAGCTTGCGGCGTCCTCGGGTGTGCCGATTGCTTTGGATGAGTCGCTGCATAGTGATGGCGGATTGGGTTGGTTCGAGGCGGGCGCATGGTCGGGGCCGTTGGTAGTAAAGCCTGCGTTGATCGGCGCTGCTGATAAGCTGGTCGAGCGCTTGCTTCCAGTTGCGGCGCAGGTGGTATTCTCCTCGGTGTTTGAGACGGCAGTCGGTCTAGAAAATGCGCTACGAATTGCCGATCAATTGCCTAATTACAGCCGAGCGATTGGGTTTGATACTTTAGCAGCGTTTGCCGATAGTCTGCCATCTCAGAAATCCGCGCCTATGATTCGTGCGGTTGAACGCACCCGATTGACTCCTGAAACGATATGGAAACAGCTCCCAAATTTGACCTAGAGGCATTGAAGCGTTATTGGATCGGAGGGATTGCAGGGGAGACTTTATTCCGGCGGGCGCTACGCCGCGTTGCGCAAATCGAACTGGCAGGCGAGCAAGCGCAGCTGCGCGGCGTGATGATTCTGGAGCACGATCCACTACGCTTTGCAGCGGCTTTTTTTGCGGCGGTGCACACGGGCGTGCCAGTGACCTTAGCAAATCCGAAGTGGCGACGTGTCGAGTGGGAAGAGGTGGTGAAGTTAGTCAACCCCGCAGTGATTTTTGGTCACTCGCCGATTTCTGAACAAGCACGGGCGGGCATTCAGCACCCCAAGCCAGGGGCGATTTTGATTCCGACCGGGGGTAGCACTGGCGGAGTGAAGTTTGCGATTCACCAATGGAGCACCTTGGTGGCTGCGTGCGAAGGCTTGAGCTCGTTCATCGGTCCAGGCCCAATCAATTCTTGCTGCGTACTGCCTTTATATCACGTGAGCGGGTTGATGCAGTTGGTGCGTTCGTTTGTGACCGAAGGGCAAATCGCATTTCCCGAATTTAAAGCGCTCCAGGCTGGGGATTTCCCTGCGTTCGAGGCAAATTCGATGTGTCTTTCGCTGGTGCCGACACAGTTGCAGCGATTGATGTCGCAGCAGCGGATCGCGGATCGATTGATGACGCTGCGGGCTATTTTTGTGGGCGGTGCCCCTGTGCCAGGGTCAGTCGAAGAGCGCGCGCGGGAATTAAACCTGCCGGTGGTCTTGAGCTATGGAATGACTGAAACGGCAGCGATGGTCACGGCGTTGCCACCAGATGAATTTCTTGCTGGGAATACCAATGCTGGCAGACCATTAAATCATGCTTTGATTAAAGTGATTCGTGATGATGGCAGCGTCTGTCCAGTCGGCGAAACTGGGCATATTCGGATCAATGCGCGTTCGATGTTTGAGGGCTACCACGGGCGCGCTCGAGGCGTTTCAACGCTAGGTTATTTGAGCGACGATGAAGGCTATTTCGATTCGCTTGGACGGCTTCATATCGTCGGACGCAGTGATCGTCTAATTATAAGTGGTGGTGAAAAAATCGACCCGCAAGAGGTGGAGCGGGCGATTATTGAGTCAGGTGCCGTGGAGCAGGTGTTGGTGATTGGTTGGCCCGACTCTGAGTGGGGGCAGAAGCTGGTTGCTTTTTATGTCCCGTCGGTGGTGGAAAGTCATGAGGGCAAGTGGGAAGAGGAGCTGCGCGCAGACTTGGCTAATTATAAGATCCCGAAGCAGATGATTCAGGTGCCGATCTTACCGCTGGATGAACGCGGCAAGGTGGATCGTAAACTGATGGAGTTGCTAATCGCTAACAGTATGCTAAAACTCGAAGAGTAGTGCGAGCGAGCATTGCATTTTTGGCCAGAGAGCACAGCTTATCCGCATATGAATAAAGCGGACATCGTTGACGTGTTGGAGGACATTGCCGTCCTTCTCGAACTCAAAGGGGAAAACCCGTTTAAAATTCGGGCCTATTCGACCGGTGCGCGAGTGCTAGAGACGATGGAAGCCGACCTTGGCGAATTGATCGAAGCTGGGCAATTGAGCGCGGTGAAAGGCATCGGCGCGGCGCTCGTTGAAAAGATTGAAACACTGCACGCCACGGGTGAGTTGGCTTATTATACCGAGCTGCGTGACTCGGTGGCGCCAGGCTTGATTGAGATGCTGGAGATTCCGGGCTTGGGCGGCAAAAAGGTTAAGAAACTGCACGATGCGTTGGCGGTGGAATCGATCGATGCATTGCAGCGCGCCTGCGAGTCGGGCGAAGTGGCAGCGCTCAAAGGATTTGGCAAAAAGTCTGCGGAGAAGATTTTGACCGGCATCGCGAATCGTGCGGCCTATGCGAAGCGGCACCATTGGTGGACGGCTCGGGAAGTGGCGCGGCCGATTCTCGAAGGTCTGCGTGCATTGCCTCAGACTGAACGTGCTGAGGTCGCGGGGAGTTTGCGCCGCTTGCGCGAGACGGTTGGCGATTTGGATTTTATTGTGGCTTCGGCCGATCCGCAGCCGGTGATGGATTGGTTTGTCACACAACCTGCCGTTGCGGAAGTGACGGCGCATGGGGCCACCAAGTCGAGTGTACGTTTTGAGGGCGGCTTGCAGGCTGACCTACGCGTGGTGCCAGCCGAGCAGTTTGCCTTCGCCTTGCATCATTTTACTGGCTCGAAGGAGCATAACGTGGCGCTGCGTCAACGCGCGTTGGCGCGTGGCTATAGCTTGAGTGAGTGGGGCTTGGTGAAGAAGGGTGAGGAGGGAGATCTGAAAGCTGTTCCGAGGAGCGAAGCGACGACAAGACCGGGCGCGGAGCGAACCGGACCAAATGAGTTATCTGCAATCAAGACGGAGGAGGGGCTATTTGAATTTCTCGGGCTTGCAGAAATCCCACCCGAGCTGCGCGAAGGGCTGGGTGAGATTGAGGCTGCGGAGGCACAACAGCTGCCGAAATTAGTCACGTCAGCAGATATTCGCGGCGTGTTTCATAATCATACCACCGCTTCAGATGGTCGCGGCACGATCGAAGAGATGGCAGCTGCCGCAGGAGCGCTCGGTTGGGATTATCTCGGCTTGGCGGATCACTCGAAGGCAAGTTATCAAGCCAATGGCTTAGATGATGCACGCGTGTTGCGTATGATCGAGAGCATCCGCGCGTTTAATCAATCTGGCGCATCGGCTGTGCATGTCTTTTCTGGCATTGAGTGTGATATTTTACCCGACGGTTCGTTGGATCTTGAAGAGAGTACCTTAGCTGCGCTCGATTATACGGTGATGTCGGTGCACTCTTCGTTTAGTCAGTCGGAGGAGGAGATGACGGCGCGCGTGATCCGTGCGATTGAGCATCCGGCGACAACGATGCTCGGCCACCCGACGGGACGCATTCTGCTGCGCCGTGAGCCTTACAAGATCGACCTAGCCAAAGTGATCGACGCTGCAATTGCCAATCGTGTGATCATTGAGATCAATGCCAATCCGCGCCGCCTCGACATGGACTGGCGGCTTTGGCGTCGAGCCGCGGAGCGTGGGCTGATGTGTTCGATCAATCCGGATGCCCACAGCACGGACGGCCTAGGCTACTTCGATGCTGGGGTGAATATCGCTCGTAAGGGATGGTTGGAAAAAGAGCAGGTTCTCAATAGCCGTGATTGCGCAGGAGTGCTGCGTTGGTTTAGTGAGCGGCAGTAGATGGTTTGCTCAGGTTCAGAAAAGTTTACCTTGAAATTGCAGAACGAGCCGAATATCAACCATATACCAGTTTAATAGTCTTTTACCCCAAAGACTCGGGCGGCAGACGCTCGCAGCGATCGGCTTGCCCCAGCCGAATGCCAATCTGTATTAGCAAAAAAATGGAATTTGATCAAATAGTGGGGGTAGTATGCGGCATTCTTGCGGGAGTGGTGGCTTGCAGGCTGTTGTTTGCTCGGCGTTTCGTGCGGCGTGAAGAGGCGCAGCGCTTGAAGTTCGATGTGGAAGTGCGTGAAGCTCAGTTGAAGCTGCGCGAAGAGAAGTCGGTATTCGAATTGGATTTTAAGAACCGCGCGGCCGAGCTTGATCGCAGTATTGCTTTACGTAATGAGGAGCTAGATCTACGCGCACGCGAGCTCGCACGCGCAAGTGATCGACAAACAAAACGCTCAAAGAATCTGGATGAGCGCGATAAAGAATTAGTCCGTGATAAGCGTGGCTTGGATGATTTAGAGCATGAGGCGGAAAAGACGCGGCGGCTGTATCGTCTAAAGCTGCATCAGATTTCGCAAATGGATCAAGTCGAAGCGCGTAAGTTGTTAATCACTGCGACCGAGCGCGAATGCGAAAAAGAGATTCGTGAGTTGCGGCACAATTTATTGAAGCGCTCAGATGCAGAGACGGCTGAGCAGAGCCGGCGTATTTTGTTGGCCGCGATGCAACGCATTACCAGCCAGCCGATGAATGATGCGACTGCGACGGTGGTGGCGCTGCCTAGCGAGGAAATGAAGGGCCGCATCATTGGCCGAGAAGGGCGTAATATCCGTACCTTTGAGCATGCCACTGGCACGACATTGATGATTGATGAGACGCCAGACTCGGTGCTCATTTCATGCTTTGATCCGGTACGGCGCGAGATTGCCCGCCTTGCTTTGGATGCATTGCTGCGCGACGGCCGCATCCATCCCGCCAGTATTGAAGAGGAAGTCGAAAAGGCAGAGGAGGCAATGAATGCCAATGTCATCGAACTCGGTGAAGGTGCCTTACGTAAACTACGCCTGAGCGATGTGCACCCCGATGTGGTGGCCCTGCTCGGCAAGTTGCACTATCGCCTTTCGAATAATCAGAACACCCTGGGGCATTCTATCGAAGTCGCTAATTTGTGCGCACTGATCGCAGCCGAGATCGGTTTGGATCCAGTGATCGCAAAGCGTGCCGGGCTGTTCCACGATCTGGGTAAGGCTGTGGATGAAGAATATCAGGGCAGTCATGCCGCCGTCGGTGCCGAGATCATTAAGCAACATGGCGAGGACTCGCGTGTGGTCAATGCGGCTGCGGCGCACCACAAGGAAGTGCCCGCCGAGAGTGCCTATGCGGGCTTGGTCATGGTCGCGGATTCCCTGTCTGCCGTACGTCCCGGAGCCCGCGCATCATCGATCGATGGCTTCATTCAACGTGTGCGTAGCATTGAAGATATTGCGAAACAACAACCCGGCGTTTCCGATGCGTATGCGATCCAGGCAGGCCGCGAGGTGCGCGTGATCGTCGAACCACTGAAAGTGGACGAGGATGAGGCGCGTAAAATCGCCCTGCTGATTCGTGGCCGGATTGAGGAGGAGTTAAATTATCCAGGCGCGATTGAGATTACCGTGATTCGTGAGCAACGTTTTACTCAAACGGCGATTTGATCGAACTACCATCCATTGTCACAGAATCGAATTATTTTTTCAGAATCTCATCAGCCCGTATCCATGCTAAGTAGCGTATCATTTCGTCTTTTCTTATTCCGTATGGCAATGCATTGCTGCGGCGTGTTGAGCCTCTTTACGGTATTGTTGAGCGGCTCACTGCTGGCGGCGCCGCAAGTCGTATCGCTGAGTAGCGGTGAGCGACTAGTCGGCGAAGTGATGCCACAGTCGAATGATCAAGTGCTGGTTTTGAAGTCGAACTTACTCGGCGAGATGTCAATTCAGCGCGCGCAGATTGTTGCAATCGAGCCGCAGGTAATACCAACGGCGAAGTTAGCCAGTGCAACCAATACGGAACCGCAGTCTGCTGAGGTAAAGAAGCAAGTGGACACTCAGGTCGCGATTGCAGAGAAGATGACTGAGGTGGAGCAAGCACTAGAAGAAGAGCAACCCTTGGTCGACAAACTCTTCGCATTTAAGGCCCCTGAGGCGTGGCATGGTAATCTCCGTATGGGCATGAACATCAGCTCTGGAGATAAGCAATGGACTGAAACGGCATTACGCGGAAAATTAGAAATTAAGCAGCAGGGCGACCCGAACTTTTATCGTTTTACCGGCTCCTATACCTATCGAGAAACAGAGCGTTCAAATGGAGATACGTACAAGTCGACCGATCGCTATGATGGCGCGTTTATTTATCGCCGTTCGTTTGCGGGTGATAATTGGTTTATACAAAATTCAATGTCCACTCGTGTGGACCAAATCAAAGGGATAGACCGTGAGCTTCAAGAGCTTGTGGGAGTTGGCTATAAGGTTAAGCCGTCGAATCAATTTGAGCTACTGTTTGGCGCGAGTGGCGGGTTGGAAGAGTATCAAACCGATAGTGAAAATACGCGCAATGGCGTGAATAAAGTGCTCAATGTATTCGAGGAATTCACGTGGAAGCCGTTTACTCGCACCTCCTTTGTTCAGAAATTTAATTACTATTGGGAGCCGGATTATACCGAGCGCTACAATTATGTTTTGACCGCCGCAGTACGCATCCGATTGACGGACTTACTCGGCTTCGAATTTTCGTATAATCAAAATTACGATAACGATATCGGCAACGGTAACGAAAAGAACGATGCCGTTTGGCGTAATGCGCTGATCGTGTATTTTTAGGCTTCGACTATG
>JAFMHF010000010.1:40325-41771 GCA_017854655.1 Puniceicoccaceae bacterium
CCTTGATCAGTGTTCAACTGCTCGCATCAGCTCGAGGCTTTCGGCTAAACCGCCGATACGGCTACGCGCGGTCCAGAGGGTTTCAAATTCCTGTAACAGTGACTCATATACGTCGGATTCTTGCGCCGCGGGCGCGTCGCCTTGTTTGATCCGCAGGCAGCGGGCGATTGCGTATTGGTTGAGCTTTACGCTCAGCCCGATTTCAGGGTCGAGTCCCGTTGGGTCGATCTGATCCAGCGCATTCTCTACCGCCTGTAAGGAGTGGCGCGCGATCGATTGCAGCAGATCGTTGAGCTTTTCCTCAGTCGCAAAAAATGCGGTGTGCAGGAAGCTGCTCGGCGGCGCAGGTTGCGGTAGCAGTGCGTCGATTTTTCCCAGTGCACAAATCGCAGCGCCATGACCCGGAGCTGCGTCGGGGTAGAACAGCGCGTCGATCTGCTCGGGTAGCGCGGCGTCGTCGATCGGGCAGCCCCATGCCGCTTGTGCACCCATAATCAGGGCTGGGAACAGCGTCGGCCACGGTTGGTGGTGGCCGTTGTCGCCCCACGCGGTGAGTAGCAATCCACTCGCGCCATGCCTGTGGCCTTCTTGCGCAGCGAGTGTGATATTATCGCGTGCCACATTGAGTCGGCCGCCAAAGCTGTTCCAATTGCCCGCGCCCGGAGCCACGTAAAAGTTGCCCTTAAAGCCAGCGTCGGCGACGATCCGGCACTGCTCCGCATAGGGCGAATCCGCTTCATAGCCCCAGATCACTGGGGTCACATTCTTTGGCAACTGCGGCACCAGATCGGGCCGCTCCAAAATGATGTCGGCCCAAAACTGTGCCCGGTGCGCGTGCTTTTCCGCCAGTGCGAACAGGCGATTCAGGAATTCCATATAGAGCAGGTGCTTTCCTTCGCGGCCGACACGTTCCTGGCTGCGACCTTGCCCCAATTCCCACGGTTCATCGCAGCCGATATGTAGCTGCTTGGATGTGAAGTTGGGCAAGAATTCTTCGTAAAGCGTATCGATAAACGCGGCGCTCTCCTCGGTCGGTGCGAGGGTGCCGCCGAAGGTGCGCCAGCCAGCGATCGGGTGTTCAAAGCCGTCCGGACATTCCGCCAGATGCTTGTAAGCATCGTGCCGCAGCCAGCGCTCCAAATGCGCAAAGGAATTTTGGTTCGGCACCAGTTCGATGCCGCACGCACTGCAATAAGCATCGATCTCGCGAATTTCCGCCGCCGTCATCGGCGAGGCGTGTTCCCAGACTGTGGCGTGCTCTGCGTAGGCGAAGGTGTGTTCGGTATAGAGTTGCAGTTCGTTGTAGCGCAGCAGCGCCAGTGCATCAATCAGTGTCTTCAGCCAGTCCATTGTCGGCACTCGGTTGCGACTGATATCCAGCATCAAGCCCCGCCGTTCAAAGGCAGGGTGCGCCGGCGCATGATCAAAAATACTGCAAGTGGATGG
>JAFMHF010000085.1 GCA_017854655.1 Puniceicoccaceae bacterium
GAGACTTCGCAATCGGTAAAGGCGTAGAGGGCTTGCTCGGCGGTCTGAACGTCCACGCCAGCGGGTAGGTAGACTAGGATTTCGACCACATCTGCGGTGTTGTCCTCGACGCGCAGAATCTTAATTTTTCCTTTTTCGTTGGCCGAGATGATGGAGTCAATCAGCGAGGTGGTGGTTTTGCTGAATGGCAGCTCGGTGATGGCGAGTAGGTTCTTCTTACGCGCTTCGATGCGGGCTCGGCACTTAACGCGGCCACCGCGCTTGCCGTTGTTGTATTCAGAGACGTCGGCGATGCCACCTGTCGGGAAGTCGGGGACGATTTCGGGCGTCTCTTTGCGTAAAAATGCGATGCAGCCCTCGAGCAGCTCGATGAAATTGTGCGGCAGGATCTTACAAGAGAGGCCTACGGCGATACCTTCGGCGCCCTGTGCCAGCAGTAGCGGGAATTTGACTGGTTGAGTTTCGGGCTCTTTATTACGACCGTCGTAGGAGGAGAGCCAGTTGGTGGTTTTGGGATTGAAGACCACTTCGAGGGCGAATTTAGACAGGCGCGCTTCGATATAACGTGCGGCCGCGGCGGAGTCGCCAGTGAGGGTGTTGCCCCAGTTGCCCTGCATGTCGATGAGTAGCTCTTTTTGGCCTAGCTGCACCATCGCGTCGCCGATCGAGGCATCACCATGCGGGTGGTATTTCATCGTGTTACCGATGACGTTGGCAACTTTGTTGTAGCGGCCGTCTTCGAGCTCGCGCATCGAATGGAGGATGCGGCGCTGCACAGGCTTTAGGCCATCGTTGGCGTGCGGCACGGCGCGCTCAAGGATCACGTAGCTGGCGTAATCGAGGAACCACTCGCTGAACATGTCATCGACGTGGCCGGAAACTGGTTTGTCCTCGAAGACGTCTTCGAGCTCGGTGGCGTCGGTCGTCGGCTCGCCGCTGTTGTCCTCAGTAGGTACATCGAGCGGGAATTCTAGGTTGTCGTCGTCTGCGGGCTTTTTGTTACGAGGCATGTCTGGAAAGCTGAAAGTGGAGTCTGTCGAAGTGTTGCGCTTCGATCAATTCATCGTTTCAGAGATGGAGACAGATGAGCGTGGATCAAGAGTGAAGTGTCGGTTTGTTGTTTTTGAGGTTATTTTTAGGGGAATGTCCCTAAGATGAGTCGAAATGTATCTATAAGTCGGTGTGTTTGCTGCGAGTCGCATTTTTATTCCCAAGTAAGTGCCTGGCGGCAGCGCGCGCGTCATTACCGTTTTAAAAATCGTGATAGTTATTTTAACTTTTTGCTTATCATATCTGTACATTTACGTAGACTAAAAATATGCCTAGAACCGACAGCCCGAAGACGACGCATAAGGCCCTTTTAAAGTGGACTGAAAAAATGATATCGCTTTGCGAACCAGCCGACGTGCACTGGTGTGATGGTTCGCAAAACGAAGCCGACGGGCTCTTCGCTGCGATGGTGGAGAAAGGGATGTGCGTGAAGCTGAATGAGCAGAAGCGTCCCAATAGTTACCTGTTCCGCTCGGATCCAAACGATGTGGCGCGAGTCGAATCGAAGACCTTTATTTGTTCTCAGAACAAGGACGGCGCAGGTCCGACTAATAATTGGGAAGATCCGCGTACGATGCGCCGTAAAATGATGCAGCTCTTCAAGGGCTGCATGCACGGCCGCACGATGTATATCATACCCTTTAGTATGGGGCCAGTTGGGGGGCCGATCTCGAAGATTGGTGTCGAAATTACCGATTCGCCCTATGTGGTGGTAAATATGCGGATCATGGCGCGGATTGGCGACCCTGTCCTCGACGCGTTGGGCAAAGACGGCTTCTTCGTGCCCTGTCTGCACTCGGTCGGTTGTCCACTCGATGAAGGCGCTGCAGATGAGGCTTGGCCGTGTAATCCTAAAGATACCCATATTGTGCATTTTCCCGAGGAGCGCACGATCGTCTCTTATGGCTCTGGCTACGGTGGCAATGCCTTGCTGGGCAAAAAGTGCCTCGCACTGCGTATCGCTTCGACTTTGGCTCGTGATGAGGGCTGGATGGCCGAACACATGCTGATTCTCGGGGTCGAAGAGCCGGATGGGCGTAAGACCTATGTCACTGCCGCGTTCCCCAGTGCCTGTGGCAAAACGAATTTTGCCATGATCATTCCGCCCGCAGCAATGGAGGGTTATAAAGTAACCTGCGTGGGTGATGATATTGCTTGGATTAAGCCAGGGGCCGATGGCTTTCTTCATGCGATCAATCCCGAAGCTGGTTTCTTTGGCGTGGCACCGGGCACTTCGTATGCGACTAATCCGAGCGCAATGGCTTCCTGCTCCAAGGACTCGATTTTTACCAATGTCGCGTTAACAGACGATGGCGATGTCTGGTGGGAGGGCATGACGGAGCAAGCGCCGCCGCATTTGATCGACTGGAAAGGCAAGGATTGGACGCCGGCCAGCGAAACACCGTCTTCGCATCCGAATAGCCGTTTCACGGCACCCGCGGTGAATTGCCCGGTGCTCGACCCTGATTGGGAAAAGCCAGAAGGGGTACGTATCCATGCGATGGTGTTTGGTGGCCGTCGGATGAGCGATGTGCCGCTCGTCACGCAAGCATTTAACTGGGGGCACGGCGTCTATCTTGGCGCGACCACGGGCTCCGAAATGACAGCGGCCGCCGAAGGCACGATGGGGTCACTACGTCGCGATCCGATGGCGATGCTACCTTTTTGCGGCTATCATATGGGAGACTACTTCCGCCACTGGTTCAAGATGCAGCGCGGCTTAACAGAGACACCACGAGTGTTTAACGTCAATTGGTTCCGCAAAGATGCCGCGGGTAACTGGCTCTGGCCTGGGTTTGGCGAAAATATGCGCCCGCTTCGCTGGATTGTCGAACGGGCAACGGGCCGCACTGGCGGCAAAGAGACACCGATTGGCTGGATGCCACGTTACCAAGACCTTGATTGGCGTGGCATGGATGACTTTAGCGAGGCGGACTTCGACAAGCTGATGGATATTGATCGCGACCGCTTGAAGATGCAGACGCTGCAGCACGAAGAGTTGTTTCTCAAACTTTTTGAGCACCTGCCTAAGGAGATGATCTTCGAGCGCGAGTTGCTGATCTCACGACTATAGCAATTTACTGCTTTGGCGTATCGTACCTAAGCCAAGGCAAGCTGCTGTGGCAGTAACTAGTCGCGTCTCTTATTATTCAACGAAATGCCTTGGCACGGTCGCGACGTACTCGTTTGATTAAGCGCTCTATGCGAACTCTATTCTGCCTTCTGACGCTTCTACTGCTTATTGGCTGCAGCAGCACTTCATTGACGCCGATCAATACCGGGTCTGATCCGACATGGCTAGGCGAAGAACAGTATGAGGTATTGGTGGCGATACGCTTATACAACCCAGAGATGCGGGTGATGTTTGAAAACCAAATGGTCGATGCATTAAAGAAACAAGGAGTTAACGCAGTGCCTTCGTTTTCAGTTTTACCACAGTTGTCGTCTCTGAATGCACAGACTTTTGCTCGGTTTCTTGATGCGAGTCCGAAGTTAGCCGTTCTCTTTGCTCAGGCGACGACGGTCAACAAGGAGCAGACCCATTCGAATCAGGAAGAAGATTCTTTGTTTGCCAATTTACTCGGCGGTGGCGAGTGGGATACGACATTTATTGCTCGGATGGAGAGTGCGCTTTACGTGCATGGCCAAATCGATGCGGTTTGGTGGAATCGGGTCAGTTTGGAGGCGCAGGAGAAGAAGGTGCAGGACGTCGCTGAGCGCTACATTCGTAACGAAATCAAAGCGATGCAGCAGGGCGGCGCGATTGAGCGCTTGAAGTAGTCTCTGACTTCCAGTTGTGGGTGCAGTCTGTGGCATAATGTAAGCCACGCCCCGACCAGTTGAGCTACTACGCCGGCATTGGCGTGACGCCTTTCTTGAGCAGAATATTGCCGTACTTGGCGGTTTCTCCGGTCATCACCACAGCGAAGGCAGCTTCGGCACGTGCGTAGAATTCGAAACGATCGACGCGTGCGATCGCGGGAGCCGCCGCAGCGTGTTTATCGATTGCTGCGCGGTAGGTGCTCTCCACCGTCGGATCGAGTGTGTCGCCGTCGACCGCCGCCATCATCACTAGAGGATCAGGCACATAGGCGTCGAGTTCCAGTAACGGCAGGATGGCATCTAGCAGATCGTCGATCTTTAGACCATCTGCGCGGATGACGTTGTCATTGAAGGAATCTGCAGGAAAGTGTGCATCGGCGAGAATGATTTCGTCGCCGTGGCCCATGGTTGCCAGTGTGGCGAGTAGTTCAGGTGAGATGAGTGGTGAGATTCCTTTGAGCATAATGAGAGAGGAGAGAGACCTGAGAGGGGAGACTGAAGAAGAGTAATTCTAAATATAAAAAAACTCCCGTGCTGTTTCAGCAACACGGGAGTTGGATTCAAAACGTTTATTTGTACAGCGGGCCGTACGACTCACAGGCGCGGAAGTCGGCACCCTCGAGGTCGGCAGTCCCAAACGCGCGCCACGCGCTCGGACGGAACACGCGCGCTTCATCTACATTGTGCATGTAGACCGGAATGCGTAGCATCGCCGCGAGCGTAATGTAGAGGTTGCCGACGTGGCCGGCAGTCATCACGCAGTGATTGGCACCCCAGTTGTTCATTACTTCATAAGTCGAGCTAAACGCGCCCTTGCCTGTAAGGCGTGGTGCGAACCAAGTGGTTGGCCAGCTTGGGTTGGTGCGCTCATCCAGTGCGTCGTGCACATTTTCAGGCAGCTCGACGGTCCACCCTTCAGCGATTTGTAGGCATGGTCCCAGACCTGCAGCGAGGTTGAGGCGGATCATAGTCGCCTTCATGCCGCCCTTGGTCTTGAAGCGTGTGCTCATACCGCCGCCTGGAAAGTATTCCGTAATGGAAGGGTGCCAAGTGGTATTCTTGAGACTGGCATCGGCTTCCTCGTCGGTGATTTCCCAAAAGGGCTTCATCGTTGGGTTGCCATCGGCATCTGACTGGTCGCCAGTGCCATCGAGCGCCGCAGGACCAGAATTGATCAAGTGGAGTAGGCCGTCGGCACCGTTGCCTTCCAGCTTGTAGCCGTCTGCGACACGTGCCACTGCGTCTGGGCTCCAGTAGGTACGCAGATCAGCAAAGATCTGTGCACTGTTGGTCAAGAGTTGACCGAAGAGCATGCCAGCGCCGTTGAGCGCGTCGTTCTCAGTCGCGAGGATATAAGGCGGACGCTTGCCGTTCCAATCAAAGGATGTGTTGAGGATTGCTTCCATGAAGTCGCCATTCGGGAAGTGGTCGGTCCATTGGCGCTGGCCTTGGAAGCCTGCGGCGATGGCATTGTGGCCTTGGGCTTGCTCGCCGTAGCCGACTTTTGCGAGCTCATCATTGCCGACCATCAAGTCGCGGGCGATGAGTGCCATTTTGACCGAATCGGTCCATTCGGAGTCGAGCTGCTCACGGCTGCGTTGTGTCTCTTCACTGTTGTAGTCCTTGCCTTCTGGGCAGTTGTCTTTGACCCATGCGAGGGCCTTATCAAATTCAGCTTGGTCGTAAATACCTTTACGCATACGGCCAACAAACTCGGTCATGTCGATCGCTTCGACACGCATGCCAAGTGTGCGCTCCCAGAATGACGAGTCGACTACCGAGCCAGCGATACCCATCGAAGTGCCACCCATCGAGAGATAGGATTTACCGCGCATGAAGCCTACTGCAAGTCCAGCGCGGGCGAAATTAAGTAGCTTTTCAACAACGTCTTCCGGCATTGTTTCGTCGCCCGCTTCTTGCACATCTTTGCCATAAATACCGAAGGCAGGGATGCCCTTTTGGGTGTGCCCAGCGAGTGCCGCCGCGAGATAAACAGCGCCAGGTCGCTCGGTGCCGTTAAAGCCCCAGATCGCTTTAGGGCGATGTGGATCCATATCCATCGTCTCAGAACCATAGCACCAGCAAGGAGTTACAGTCAGGCTCAGGCCGACGCCTTCGCGTTGGAATTTTGCTTCACAGGCAGCTGCTTCGCGCACGCCGCCAATGTTGCTATCCGCGATCACGCACTCGACTGGGCTGCCGTCTGGATTGCGAAGCTCCTTAGTGTAGAGCGCTGCAACACGCTTAGCCATATTCATGGTGATCTCGTCGAGCGACTCACGCACGCCACCAAGGCGACCATCAATTGTCGGGCGAATACCAATTTTGGGAAAAGTGAAGGGATAATTATTCATAAGCTCCATCATAGCTTATATCGCGCTTGCTTGTTAGAGATATTCCTGACTCGATATGGATATTATTGAACGGTTAATTGGTGTTCAATCCACATGAAAACATTTCCTTTAGAGTTATCTCCGCTAGTCCGACAGGGCCGTTATGCAAACTTTTCAAGGATGGCGGACGCTGCTGGGCAGGTTTTTATGGCAGGCTATGAGGAGTGTACGCCGGATTACTTTATTGAACGAAGTGATTTTCCTTTTTGGACTTTGGAAGTGGTCGTCGGCGGGCACGGATTCTTTCGAGAGGGGCGGCAACAGCGGCACTTGCGGCATGGTTCGGTGTTCACGCACGGGCCCGGCGTGGTGCAGCATTTCGGCAATGAAGCGGAGCGGCCGTTTCGTAAGTATTTTTTTGTGCGTGGAGGGGGCAGCTTCCCCCAGGCATGGCATGCCGTCGGACTTCGACCTGGAGGCGTGCTGCAGCTCGGTGATGTCGCGTCGCTGGTTGGAGTATTAGATAAGATCGTCGACGAAGGTCAGCACAGTGATGCGCAGACTGGGCAGGTAGTGGATGGGCTAGAAGCGGTGTTATTGGCTTTGATTGCCCGGCACCAAGGCTCTGCTAGTGGTGAGAAATCGGCTTCGCGGGTGGTGTATGATTTAGCGATGGAGATTTTACTGCGTGAATATAAGAACCTGCATGCGCTATCGGACCTGGCACAACGGTCTGGCTATAGTAGCGAATATCTGTGTCGGATCTTTAAAAAATATCATGGTGAGTCGCCGTATCAAGTGCTCTTGCACCGTAAGATGAGCGCCGCGTGGCTGTTACTCCG
The DNA here is from genome assembly GCA_017854655.1 of Puniceicoccaceae bacterium. GTDB lineage: Bacteria > Verrucomicrobiota > Verrucomicrobiia > Opitutales > Coraliomargaritaceae > Lentimonas. Next base: position 7,049 of record JAFMHF010000085.1, read on the forward strand.
CGACGGGCAACTCCAAGTCGGCGCGGTCGGGCGAGAGCTCGGTTACGAAGATCCGCTGCATTTCTCACGAGTGTTTCGTAAGATCATGGGCTGCGCACCTAGTTCAGTTGGCACCCGTGGGTAGTGACTTTGATTCAAAAACGTCCGATTGAGAGTGACGTGTGCCACGGCCTGAGCTCTTCTGGGTGTGGGGCGTTCCAAACCAAGCAACACAATTGCCTGTTCCTATGACAACAAACAATGAAGAGCTTTATTTTGCTGGCGGCTGCTTGTGGGGCGTCCAAGAGTTTTTTCGGCACGTTCCAGGGGTGGTATTAACCGAAGCAGGTCGAGCCAACGGTGCCACTGATCAGAGGCAAGGCGACTACGATGGCTATGCCGAATGTGTGCGCACCCAGTTTGATCCAGAGCAGGTATCGGTTGAGCAATTAATCGAGGCCTTGTTTGAAATCATTGATCCTTACAGCCTGAATCGACAGGGCACCGATGTGGGAGCCAAGTACCGGACTGGGGTGTACAGTAAGAATTCATCCCATCTGCGTAGAGCGAAAGAGTGGATCTGCTCGAGGTCAGATGCGTCGCGGGTCGTGGTCGAAGTGATGCCTCTAACAAACTACGTGAAAAGCGCTGCCGCGCATCAGGATCGACTGACGCGGCGCCCGGATGACTCCTGTCATATTCCTAAACAGCTGTTGTACCGTTATCGAAAAACAGCATCTGATGAAAATAAGTGCCCGCTTTAATTAGAGGATTACGAAAATCCTCATTTAAAGATCCCCTTTTTTCATACTGAATGTGGTACTTGGCACAAACTGGTCGCAGATGGCATTTCGTACAGACATATCCGCATACTCAAGTTGGGTGTCAGACTAAGCTCGCATTGTTCGTGCAGTATTTGATGTGTTCATTAGCGAACGACATCGGTCAACGTGGCAAAGGTCATGTTGGTACCGGTCAGTTTGGCACCGGTCAGGTCGGCTCTGGTGAGGTTGGCGAATCGCAGATCGACATGGCTCAGGTTGGCATTCCTCAAGTTGGCATCGGTCAGGTTTGCAAAGCTCAAGTCGGAATCGGTCAAGTCGGCATTGCTTAGATTGGCACCCGTTAGGTCAGCACGGACTAGATTAGCACTGGCCAGCTTGGCTCCGATCAGCTTGGCATCGTTGAGGTTGGCTCCTGGCAGCTTAGCGCCGTTTAGATTGGCTCCAGCTTGCAGATTCGCGCCGCGGTATGAGTGGATGCCTTCACCAGTTTCTGCGCGGTAATCAATTTGGACGAGAGTCCCATCCGCTTTTTGATAGGTAGCTGCTGTTAAGGTAGAAGCAAAGATGATTAGAGAAATCGTGGCGAATAGAACAGATTTGAGGGTAGGGTTTTTTTTCATAGCAAGGGTATAAGTTTACTTAATGGAATCAATTAGTAATTAAACTAACAGTGAGGTAAGTCAATATAATCTATATTGCCATCTTGGGTCGGCACACATGAGCAAGCAACTGCGGCAAACGTAAGTCTGAGTGCAGCGAAATTCTCAAATTAAGAGCCTAAGCGAACTGAAAAACCTCAGAATTAATCTGCCAAAGATGAATGTCGACCAGGAAAAGTGGTCCGTGCGGAGGGCGACCCTTGCATATTGTTATCGGCAAGAGTGATTAGTCTTCGGCGAGCGGGCACAAAAAAAGCCCTGATTACTCAGGACTTAAATGGTGGAGGTGGCGGGAGTCGAACCCGCGTCCCTCGTGCTTTCTTACGTGG
>JAFMHF010000086.1 GCA_017854655.1 Puniceicoccaceae bacterium
ATTGTCGGGATGGCGCACGGCGTGCTTTGGATTCTGTACGTCGGACTGGCTGGGCTCGGACAACTCGACTACAAGTGGCCACTTAAAACGACGGCGCTACTACTAATCGCCAGCATGCTGCCCTTCGGCCCCATCGTTGCCGATGTCAAGCTACTCAAAAAGGTCGGATGTCAGTCAGCCGACTAGCGGCGCACCCAACGACTCGCTTGCGCAATGCTATATTGAAACTTGCGGGCATGCTCGCGAATGAGGAACGGCATATCCCACTGTTTTTGTAACTCAAAACTCGGTTCCAATGCGGAACGTAACCCTGCAAACGAATCCTCCGCACCATCTCCGAGCCAATTCTCGGGCGGGGTATATGCCTCGAGCCAGGTGAATGGCGTAGTAATGACTAACTGCCCGCCAGGCTTGAGTAACTGCGACAACCGCTGCAGCAGGCGCATTGGCTCGGGTAAACGACAGATCAAGTTGCACGCAATCACCACATCAAACAGCCCGATATCCTCGCGGATGTGCTGTGCGTCGCCTTGCTCAAAGTGCACCAGATTCGGATCGATCGCAGCATCCACCTTTAGGTCGAGTAGCGTCGTAGCTGAACCTTCATCTAGCCGCCAAGCAGGATGCAGGCCTTGCGTCTTCATTCGATTGGCCGCATCAATAAACGCCTGTGAATAATCAATGCCAATCACCTCTCGGCACTTTCGGGCCAGTTCAAAAGTAGAGCGCCCAACCGAGCAACCGAGATCCAATGCCCGCGGCGCATCAGGTAATACTGAAGCATCGACCCCTTCGCTCACACAGCGCAGCGGAAAGTCCAACGCATCTACAGCACCGAACGCATAAGGAAACTGCTCCTCTGCTCTGGCATAATGAAAGATTAAATACTGCTGCAACAGCTCGTCGGATTCGTAAGGATTTTTGGACATATGCTAAAGTCTATTCCGCGCTACCTGTATCTTCAACAGGCTCATCCACTTTCGGACTGCTCGTGATTTTCTCTGAGATCGTTTGAATGACGAAATACATCATCGGCACCACAATCAAGCTGAGCAAAGTCGCAGCCACCATCCCACCAAACACTGTCGTGCCGAGGATTTGCCGTGACGCCGAGCCCGCGCCCGAAGCGATCAACAATGGAATCACGCCAAGAATAAACGAAAGTGCAGTCATTAACACCGCACGAAACCGAAGTTTCACTGACTCCACTGCCGAGTCAAAAATACTCATTCCGCTTTTACGCTGAGCACTCGCGAATTCGGTCAATAAAATCGCAGTTTTAGTCGATAGCGCGACCAACAGGATCAGTCCGATCTGCGTATACACATTGTTCTCCATGCCACGCATTTTAACCGCAATCACCGCACCGAGCAGAGCAGTCGGTACCGACAAGCAAACAGAGATCGGCAACGTCCAGCTCTCGTACTGAGCGGCCAGCAATAAGTAAACCATCAAGACTGCAAATACAAAAATGACAGCGAGACCCGTTGCCGCCTGCTTTTCCTGATACGACAACTCCGACCATGCAAAGCTCATCGATAAGGGGAGGCTCGTCGCTGAAAGAGCTTCCATCGCATCCATCGCCTCTCCTGAGCTATGCCCAGAAGATGGGTTACCCAACACTTTGACCGACGGCATCATATTAAAACGAATAATGTTTTGCGGGCCTAATTTCTCCTCCAGTGAAGCGACTGCACCCAACGGAATCATTCGCCCATCGGCACCCTTAACCGCCAGCTTGTTAATATCACTAGGCTCACCACGAAACTCCGCATCCGCTTGAGCCACGACTTTAAACACTCGGCCAAACAGGGTGAAATCATTCACATACAAGGACCCTAAATATATTTGCAGCGTATCAAAGACAGACGTCATCGAAGTGCCAGTGCGTTTGATTTGCTCGCGATCAATATCCACAAAGATTTGCGGTACACTGGCCCGAAAGGTCGTACGAGCACCTGCGATAGCAGGATCTTGGTTCGCTTCACTAATTAAGCTGTTGGCTATCTCAGCCAATTGCACCAACCCCCCGCCTTCGAGATCTTGCAACATGTAGGTGAATCCCCCCGTGGTGCCGACACCCGGCAATGAAGGCATCGGAAAGCCAAAGACTGTTGCATCTTGAATCCCTGCGAACTGACGCTGCATAGCGGCAAGTATGCCACTCTGATGCAATTCGGGCGTCTTACGGTCATCCCAATGCTCAAACACCACTACACAGAATCCAGCATTCACTCCAGCCGCACCGTCAATTAAAGAGTAACCTGAAATCGCGAGACAATCGACCACCCCGGGCGTGGCACTCACGATCTTCTGCACCTCATCCATGATTACGTCAGTCCGAGCCAGGGTCGCACCATCTGGCAATTGAACGCCGACCATACAATAGCCTTCGTCCTCTTGAGGCACGAAACCCGTCGGCAAACTGCCCATGCCTTTCATTGAAATATAGATAATCGCGCCGAAAACACAGAGGCCAATGACAGAGCCCTTCAAGGCGATACGAACCAAGCCTTGATAGAACTTATTCGACCCACTGATCCAATTATTAAACAATTTAAACACGCCCTTGGCTTCTGCTTGACCAGGCTTGAGCAATACACCGCAAAGAGCAGGAGCGAGCGTCAACGCATTGATTGAGGAAAAAACCGTCGCGATCGAAATTGTAATCGCAAACTGCTTAAACATCGTGCCAGTAATCCCACTCATCATTGCAGTGGGAACGAACACCGCCAACAGAACCAGTGTCGTCGCAAGGATGGGCCCAGTCACTTCCTTCATGCACTCCTCTGCCGCTCGCTTACCACTGAGGCCTTTCTCTAAGTGAACAAAGGTATTCTCCACTACGAGGATCGCGTCATCGACCACGATACCAATCACCAGAACGATCCCGAAGAGCGTCAATATATTGAGCGAGAATCCAAGCGCCAACAGCACCGAAAAAGTGCCGATTAAGGCGACTGGTATAGTGATCGTCGGGATCAAGGTCGCACGGAAGTTCTGCAGGAAGAGAAATACCGTCAAGACCACCAAGGTCACAGTCGCGAACAGTGTAATGATGACTTCTTTAATTGATGCGTCCACCACCCATGTCGAGTCGTACACTACCTTATACTCTACATCATTCGGAAACGCACTCGATAGTCGGGTCATTGCCGCCGACACACCATCAGCAACATCCATCAAATTCGATCCAGGGATTTGATAAATCGCAATCGCTGTCGCAGACTTGCCATTCAGTTTCGAATTAAAGTTGTACACGTCCGAGCCTAACTCCACTCGTGCCACATCGCCGACTCGGACCACCCTCCCGTCCTCACCTGTGGCGACGATAATATTCTCAAATTCCTTAACCTCCACAAGCCGACCATGTGCGCTCAGAACATACTCAAATGCAGTGCCCTCAGGTGTAGGCGCAGCACCGACTCGGCCGGCCGCGACTTGCACATTTTGTTCACGAATCGCATCAACCACTTCGCTCGCAGCAAGATTTCGCACACGCAACTGATCTGGATCGAGCCAAATGCGCATACTAAATTCACCGACCCCCCACACCAACGCATCACCAACACCCGTGACACGCAGTAACTCATCACGAATGCGCAAATTGGCAAAGTTAGACAAATAGGCGGCATCATACGTGTCCCCTGGAGAGGTCAATGTAATGAACATCACAATGTCCGTCGACTTCTTCTTCACCGACACACCAGTGCGCTTCACTTCTTGCGGCAGGCGAGGCTCAGCCAATGCCACACGGTTTTGCACCAACACATTCGCGGTATCCAGATCCACTCCGGACTCAAAAGTCACAGTGAGGTTCATACTACCATCATTGGCACTCACCGAACTCATGTAGATCATGCCTTCGACGCCATTGACCTCTTTTTCAATAGTCGCCGCGACAGTATCCGCTACCGTAGCCGCATCAGCACCTGGATAAATCGCACTCACCGAAATCGTTGGCGGAGCAAGATCCGGATAGCGGGCAATCGGCAGTTTTACCAACGCCACCGCGCCAAGCACTACGATGACGATCGAAATAACTGCTGCAAAAATCGGCCGACGAATGAAAAATAAACTAAGCATAGCTGCGAATTCTCTAGAAGTTACTGAGCGTTCGGAGTCACTGGCGCACCATCTCTGGCCCGCTGTAACCCAGAGACGATGATTTTTTCTGAAGCATTCAAGCCATCCAGAATGATTGTCTGACGAACGGCTGCTTTACCCACGCCCGACGCAGGTTTGATGATCGTCTCGCCAACATCAACCGAGCGGCGATGCACAATATTCTGCTCGTCCACCACCCAGACATAGCGTCCACCGATATCACGCAGCACTACCTCAGCGGGCACAACAATCGCCTTAGTCTCAGTCGGATTGCGCTGATCTGGAGCGACCGGCACTTGCACGGTGGCAAACAAACCAGACGTCAATTCATATTTAGCATTATCGAAAATGGCTCGTGCTCGAATCGTGCGTGTCATCGAATCCACTTTATTATCCATAAAGTCGATGTGACCAATTGTTCCGTATATAGAACGATCTGCCAACTCTAGCTTAACTTCGAGCCCACTGACATGCTCATTGATTTTTTGGTCGGAGCGCTGACGAAGGAATTTAATGGCTTCTCGCTCTGGGATCTCAAAATATGCTTCAATCGTCGAATCATCGACAATCGAAGTGATAATAGTAGGCTCTGAGTAACCAACTAAATTCTCATCACTTACATTCGCCAACGAGATACGTCCACTGATCGGCGCATGCACCGTCGTATAGCTTAAGTCCAACTTCGCATTATTTAGATGCGCCTTTGCTTGATTCACGGATGCGATTGCCTGCGCCAGTTCAGCGGCAGCAATATCAACTTCAACCTCCGAAACTGAATTCGTCTGCAATGCGAGCTCGAACCGCTGCTTTCGAGTCTCGGCAAGCTCACGCCCAGCTTCAGCACGTTCGAGGTCAGCCTGCGCTGATTCAACTGCCAATTTATATGGCGCTTGCTCGATGATAAATAATAAATCGCCCTTGTTAACAAACGAGCCTTCATCGAAATTGGTCTTTTCAAGATAACCAGTAGCCCGGGCACGAATCTCCACCTCAGAGACACCCTGCAATGTCGACGGGAATGTCTTGTAAACAGTCACCTCTCTCATTTCTGGCGCCGCCACCGTAACACTCGGCGGTGAAGGTGGCGGTGTTTCTTTAGAGCCGCAACCCGCCAAAAATAAACTGCCCAAGATTGCCAGGCTTAAAGCAACGGCCCTCACGGAGAAGACTCCTTGCGGAGATGATTGGTTACCATTCTCTTTCATGATATTTATAAATTATTAAATAATTTGTTTTTTATTTAGAGCGATTCAGTTCAACTTCGTCATCAGGATATCCTCCACCCAATGCGCTGTATAGGGCAATATAGGCTTGGGCGAGTAATCCTTGACTCACTGCATAGCTGTCTTCGATTCGAGTCGCGGTGCGCTCCGCATCCAGCACATTCTGAAAATCAACCAATCCCTTCGAGTAGTTGTCCTTAACTAAAGAGACTGTCTCTTTTGCAGATGCCGAGCCCAGCTTTAGTGATTGTAACCGGTCGCGCTCATTAGCGATGCCACTCATTGATGTCTCAACCTCTTCGACTGCCTCTAAAACTGCATTCTCATATTTAAGTAGCGCTTCACGGGTTCGTGACTCCTCGATATCAATTTGACTACGTACAAGTCCCGCACTGAACAAATTCCAACGAAACGCAGGGCCAAAACCATAGGCACGCGAGCCCGACTCGAATACATCACCACTCTCGTTCGACAACAGCGCAAAGTTACCATTCAGCGCGAAACGTGGATAAAGATCCGCCTCAGCCACGCCGACACGTGCATGCTGAGCGGCTAATTGACGCTCTGCGGCACGTATATCAGGACGCGCGCGAAGCACTTCGGCAGGTGTCTCAATTTCAGTGCCTTGTGGTGGCATCGGGATTATTTCATGCTTACCTAACAGCGTTTCTACTGCTGAGGAATAGCCGCCTAATAAAATTGCTAGCCGGTTCACTGTCGTGGTGCGTTGCTGCCGTAGTTGCGGAAGAAACGCTTGAGTGTCGGACAAATTGGTCTGCGCTTGCGTGATGTCTTGCTTCGGTGCCAGGCCTGCATCAAATCGATCATTCGCCAACTTCAGCGACCCCTTCTGATTTTTGATATTCTGCTTCGCCAGAACAATACGCTCTTCGACGGTGCGCACATCTAAATAGTTCCTCGCCACTTCAGCGATCAGCAGAACCATGAAATCACGGTAACTCTCCTCAACGGCTTGCAAGCCAGCATCAGCAGATTCGATCGAACGGCGGACACCCCCAAAGACATCAAGCTCCCAAGTCAGATCAGCGCCCACGGAATAGAAGGTGTCCGAATCACCTCCGCCTGCAGCCTTAGACACGCCGATATTTTCACTCGTGCGCTCACGGCTAATACCACCAGTCCCATCAATTGTCGGAAATAAAGCGCTATTGGAAATCTGTCGAGCCGATCGAGCCTGCAGCACACGCTCATAGGCAATTGCCAAGCTCTTGTTACTCTCAATCGCAGCATCGATCAGCTGATTCATCGATTCATCTTCAAACTGCTGCCACCAGTAATCCACCGCCAACACGCCAACTGGCGAGCCGATAATACGCTGATTCCATGCGTCCGGCGCAGCAACCTGAGGCGCCTCATAGTCCGTCCCAACGAATTTACAGCCAGATAAACTGATTAGACTAATAAGTGCCACTGCCCCCGATTGAATAGTCGCGGAGAAGGTTCGATTAAATGCAAATGAAGTCTTCACGTATGACAGCGATCTAATTTAAGTATTATAGGCTAGCTTCAACTTGGCTGTAAAAACTATCTCCTACAAAGGATATCGTATTCAAACAAGTCGATCCATGGCAGCAAGGGTAGAATCAATGATTCTTTTAGTAGTAACAGTCTAATACCTACAGTGCGCCGATCAAACGCGCTCGACCCAAACACGAAGAAGCCTTATTAGGCACTCGCATCAATTAAGCCCACGACATACTCCGATGGCTGATAGTGACGAATTAATACAGTCGTCTCGCCGCCCTTGATCATTCGAGCTTCAGGCAAGCGGATCTCTGGAGTCTTGTGCGGCGCGTACAGTACATCATCATGCGAGGCGTTTTTATGCTCCTTAAATAAATCAGGGGTAATTTTGCCACCCAAATGATCATCCCGACCAGTCGCGACATGGATCGTACCGAGTATCTTTTCGTCCTGAATATCACGCCCCGAGAAGGGCAATACTTGGGTACCGAAGCCCAACTCGCCAATCGCACCGATCATCGGATCCTCTTTGAGTCGACGATTGTGGTCTTCGATTTCCGCATAATCACCATATACAAACTGGGACTTATAGATCATACCATCTTTAACATGTAGCAGCCCAATCGTGCTTTCGTCGTATTTAAATGGAAACACACCATCGGCACTTTCAGGCACAAAATAAACTTCCCCAGCAGGTAAATTCGCCACATCTGGCTTGCCAGCAGGGCACAAGCCATGGCTCTTCTGCGCCTCCTGACCATTGGTATGCAACACCAATGTGTAAATTTCGCTTTCCACTTCAAAGTCTATCTCAAAACGATCGGCTTGCGTCAGACCACACCGGATACGCTCGGCTTCTTCACTCACGATATCATAATCCACCGCCAGCCCGGTATCTAAAATGATCTGATTCAGCCCATGGAGGGTCGCCCCACGGAAACCAAACTCCTTACATTTCGCAGTAAGCGGTGCAGTGGCAGAGAAAGTCGAAACTGTCAGTATGATGTCATACTTGGTATAAATATCCCGATCTAAGCTCAGCAAATTACCCTCTACATCATAACAAGTATCTTCCATGTCGAGGTTACTGCCACCCGTCTCATTATAAGCATACAGCTCACCTCCGGTCCAGTTCATCGCTTCCAACCCACCAGCTTTAAACCCCTGATAGAAGGTCTCATAGCCATAGTTCTGAATTGATAGCGTATCGTCTTCGAGAAAACTAAAGTCCTCAATATCAGCAGGGTTCGGCAAATCGATAAGAATGCAAACTCTCTCCCCCGTGCCAGTGCCGAAGCATGTCGTCAACAGACGTGTTAAGCTGAATTGAGAAAATGTGCGTTTATTCGCGTCTAAGATCATAATTAAAAAATTCGATTTAAGTTAACAGTGGTTAGAAATTTGCATCCAGCATTAATCCTGTCAAAGCTAGGTTTGACTGTATCGCTGGAGATAGTGAAATCGGAGTCACTCTCGCGAACTTACAACTTTACTCACAAATACAACTTATGAAGCGTTTTTTCGACATTTTAGTGACAATCATACTCGTGTGTGCTCTCAGCCTACCGCTCGTAATATTGTGCGCTATACAGCTTGCGGTCTTAGGCCGACCGATTTTTTTTCGGCAGCAACGAGCAGGCAAAAACGGTCAAGCTCTCTCGATCCTCAAGTTCCGCACCATGCGCACTGGCGCAGGCAGTGATGCCGAGCGCATGATACCTTGGGGTAGATTTCTTCGCTCGACTAGCATCGACGAACTCCCCGAACTGTGGAATGTCTTGCGCGGAGAAATGAGCCTAGTCGGGCCGCGCCCTCTCCCAACAACTTACCTCGAGCGCTACTCAGCGGCACAAGCTCAACGCCACGACGTGCGCCCAGGCATCACCGGCTGGGCGCAGATAAACGGCCGCAATGGTCTCACTTGGAAACG
>JAFMHF010000087.1 GCA_017854655.1 Puniceicoccaceae bacterium
TTCTGATCTGGGTCTTTGTTGTTATCGGTGGCTTAAAGCTGATTGCCTGAGGGCTGAGGGGGGAGGGCTGAGAGCTGAGGGCTGAGGCTTGAGGGCTGACGAAGCACGAGGGTGCGCAGATGGTGAACCGAAGGTTTGCCCTGAGCGAAGCGAAGGGTGACTGAACTGGGTGCCCTCTGGGCAAGTGAAGGAACAGACTTGAGGGCTGAGGCTTGAGGCTTGCGGAGTGGTGACGCCTTGTTTGACTTCCCATCTCGCGTCTCCCATCTCTTTTCTCAGCTCTCCTCCCTCAGCCCTCCTCCCTCCTCCCTCAAGTCTCCTTACATCAATGGCACGTAAATCGACACGCAAACTTTGGGCCGAGCATATTGCTCGTGGCGGTGGTCAATCTGCTAGCGCGAAGAACGCGGTGCCAATGCGCACGGTGCAATTCAAAGGGATCGTGCTGGGGATCGACCCGAGTTTGCGTGGTAGCGGGTTCGCGGTGCTAGACTACACCCCGAACGGCAAGGTGCGGGTGGTGGAAACTGCGACGCTCAAGTTGAAGCCCGCGATTTCGCAGATCGAGTGTCTGGGCGCGATCGGCAATCAAGTGGAAGATTTCATCGATAAACATAAATTGCAGCACGTCGCGATCGAGCAGACGATTTACGTACAGAATTTTCAGACTGCGCAGATTCTAGGCGCTGCGCGTGGCGCGGCGATCGCGGTGGCCTCGATGCGTGGGTTGCCAGTGTTTGAGTATGCGCCACTGCGTATCAAGCAAGCGGTTACGGGTGCGGGGCGGGCGAGCAAGGAGCAAGTGGCGCGCACGATTCAGAGTATCACCGGCACCGATTTAACGGATCGCCTAGACGAATCCGACGCCGCGGCCGTCGCGCTGTGCCATGCCTATACTTGGCGTGGGCAGTAATTTTTTGCCGTCATGATTTAAATTTTGAGTGGTTGGGTTCCGGCGATTGCCGCGATTTGGCAACGGTGGCGTCATTGATTTTAGTTTGAGAGTGCTTTTCTGTTTATACCCGACGTGGAATAACTAGCGTAGCTGCATGGCAGAGACTATTTTAATTACAGGTGTGAGTTTCGGATTGGGGCACGGCCTCGCAAAAGTGTATCTCGAGCAAGGCGCCACGGTGTATGGCTGCAGCCGAAATGCGCCCGAAGAGCTGATTGCACAAGGGCTCATTTTTCAAGCGATCGATTTGGCAGATGCCGAGCGAGGACAACCGGCACTGGCTGAGTGGCTCAGTGGCGTGGCGCAATTCGATACGGTCATCCTCAATGCCGCTAAGCTCGGAGAAATTCGCGACATGCAGGCGACTCCGTTGAGTGATCTGCGCGAAACCATGGAGATCAACGTCTGGGCAAATAAATGGCTGCTCGATACGCTGTTTACTGAGGAGCGGTCGGTGCAGCAAGTAGTAGCGATCTCATCGGGTGCCTCACTGTCTGGCAGTCGCGGTTGGAATGGCTATAGTCTATCCAAAGCGGCGCTGAATATGCTGATCCAACTTTACGCGGGCGAGCAACCGCGGACGCATTTCACCTCGTTAGCACCAGGACTGGTCGATACGGCGATGCAGGATTATTTAACTAATCTGCCCGCGGATGAGCGCTACAAACCGTTGGCCATCTTGAAAGCTGCGAAAGGCACCGAGCAGATGCCTGATGGCGAAACTTGTGCGCGCCGATTGATCGGCGCTTTTCCAGAATTACGGCAGCGCACGAGTGGGAGCTACGCGGATATCCGCAAGCTGTAGCTGTGCACGTTTCAAGCGCGGCGTGCCTCGTACGTAGCGACCGGGTTCAGCCAGTATCACGTGCGGTGGCACTGGCGGCGCAGTGCCCTCCATGTATCGGTGCGTCAGCTGGAGGGAAACGCTCCGTCGTTTCCACGCGTGTGCGGGGCGCAGCGGCGCGGGTGGCGTCGTTGTTTCGAGCGGTAGGGCTGTTTGCGCTGTCATCGCGGGGTAAACCCGCTCGCTACGAGGTTCGAACGTAGCGACTGGGCTCACCTTAGGGCCGCGTGCCACTAGCGCGCAGTCGGAAACCCCGCGCGTTCCGGATAGTTCTCAATGAACTTGAGGAACATATCTTTCGCTACTGGACCTGCAGTGGAGCCGCCGTGGTAAGTGTGGCTTTCGCGGGTGCCTTCGACCATGACGGCGACGGCGATTTGTGGATTCTCCACTGGAGCGAAGCCGATGAACCAGGCGAGGTTCACTTCTTTACCGTGAGCCCGAAAGTCGGCGGTGCCAGTTTTGCCGGCAATGCGGAAGTCGTCGATTTGCACCAAGCGACCGGTGCCGTCAGGGCCGACGACTTGCTCCATCCCTTCCCAGAGTAGGCGCGTTTGTTCGCTCGTCAGGCCAATCGATTCGCCGCCATGCTTGACCTGCATGGCGTCTTCGCGCGAGAGGGCTTCAAGCGTCGGCTTAGTGCGTGTCTCGCCGCGTGCAATCGAAGCGATGGCGGTGGCCATTTGCAATGGAGTCTGCAAGAGAAAGCCTTGGCCGATCGCGGTGTTGGCGGTGTCGCCAGGCACCCAGCCGCCGAGGCCCTTATCCTTTTTCCAGGCTTTGGATGGCACGACGAGGCGGCTGGTTTCAAACGGGATTTCGATGCCAGTTTTTTGATCGAGTCCGAAGCGCTTGGCTTCGGCGCTGAGCAGATCGATACCAATTTTTAAGCCTGTGGTGTAGTAAAATACGTTGCAGCTGCCTTCGATCGCGCCGGCGAGCTCGGTTTCGCCGTGGCCGTAGCGCGAGTGGCAGCGGAACACGCGATTGCCGACTCGGTGCATCCCTTGGCAATCGTGCGAGGTGGCGGTGTCGATGATGCCGTTGCGCATGCCGGCGATGGAAGTGATGAGCTTAAAGGTGGAGCCTGGCGGGTAGGAAAGTTGCACCGCGCGGTTGAGCCATGCGCCGCGCTGGTTGATGGCTTCGAAGGTCTTGCGCGGAATGAAGGGGCTTAGTTGGTTGAGGTCGTAGGTCGGATGGCTGACTAGGGCGAGTACTTCGCCGCTGTGAATGTCGAGCGCGATGGCCGCACCGGTACGTTCGCCGAGTGCAGTTTCGGCGGCCAACTGTAGATCGATGTCGATGCTGGTGATAAGATTTTCGCCTTGTTGGGGCGCGATCTTATCGAGCCGTGTATCTTGAAAGCCGAGTGGATCGACGCGCCATAGCTCCATCCCGGTGCTGCCGGAAAGCAGCTGATTGAAGGAACGTTCGAGTCCAGTTTTACCGATTTTGGTTTTAAAAGTGAAGTTCTTGATGCCATCGTCGGGGAACTCACTCGAGTCGGGCAGGGCGTTTTGCACATAGCCGAGCAGATGAGCCGCGGCGCTACCGTAGGGGTAGTAGCGAGCGGTACCGGTGTGAATTTGAATCGGCGAGTTGACTGGGAGTTGTTCGACGAGTCGGGCGTATTGGTCGGGGGTGAGATCTTCGACCAGCGGCAGCGGCAGTAGCAGTTGCTCGTTGAAGTGACGGATTAGGGTACTTTTGGAGATGGAATCACCCCTGCCCGAGATGGCGTTGATCTTGGCGACGTAGCGATTGACGACGTTGAGGCGGGCGGTCCATGCGCAATCGTTGTAATTCGGTGTGGGGGGATCGCGTGGGCGCTCGTCTTCGGGCGTATTTTCGTATGTGTCTTTGATCCGCACACGTTCGGCGCGGATGATCTTCGAGTATTCTTGGCGAAAATCGAGGCGCAGGTCGTCGAGGTAGGCGACGGCGGAGTAGTGCGGGCGGTTGCCGACTAGTAGGTTGGCGTTGCGATCATAAATATCGCCGCGAGGGCCAGGAGTAAGGACGCGCCGCTCAGTTTGGCGTTTTTCGATTTCTTGGTATTTGCGAATATCGATCAACTGGCTCGAGCCGAGCCCGCCGATCAGTACGGCACTGGCTGCTAGGACGATCCATAAAAAAAACAGGATGCGCGGGTTTTCTCCTCTATGCACATCGTATTGACTCATAGCATCGGGAATTCGTCCGGCTCAGTGTCGACATGGCAGAGTTCGAACAGGAGCCGCTGCAGATTAAAAAACCAGGGAGCGACAATGAGTAGCGCTGCGTGGGAGAGCAGCGCCGTGATCATTAGCTGCAACCAGAAGGCGGGCGCGCTGAGAGTGTGAAGTCCTTGACTGGCTGTGAGCAGCACGAGGCAGACAAAGTTTACGATGTGCGCGAGTAAGATCGGGTGGTAATTGTGCTCTGCACGGAAGCGTATGCGCGCCATTGCGATAAGGGTACCCATGACCAGAAAGCCGCAAGTAAAGAGGCCGAAGGCTGCTGGCAGGGCGGCATCGACCCAGAGTCCAGTGAGCAAAGTGCAGAGAAAGAAAGAGCGGTGATTGAGGTACAGTGCGGGCAGCACGAGCATCGGCCCCAACAGCACTAGATACAACGATAACGGAGCCAAGCTGGAGTTCACCAACAGGCAGAGAAAGAGCAGGAGCGCATTCCCCGCAAACAAGATGATGACGCGTGGATCAAGGAACATCGCGGTCGTAATTGAGAGGGTTCAAGGGGATCAGCACCGAGACTTCTTGTAGGCCCAGTAAGCGCTTATCTAATTGCACGGTGCCAGCTTGGAAGATGCCAGTGCTGCCTGGTTCGAGCCAACTGACGCTGCCGATCATGAGTCCTGGCGGAAAGGTGCCACCTAAACGAGTGGAGACGAGTCGGAGCGGATTTTGTGTGTTGGCGACTAAATCTTGTGGCGCATCGCGCACTTCACCCGTGGGACTGCCGAAGCCGCTTTGCGGCACGCCTTGGTAGACGACGGGGCGAATGTCACCTTCAAAGCTGGCGGCCATGCGAAAGTTTGGGCTACTGATGAGCTCGACGCGGCTGGTGAAGGCGTTGACTTCGACCACACGGCCGACGACGCCACCAGCAAAAATCACCGCCGCTCCTGCGGTGATACCATAGTCCTCGCCCTTGCGGATGACGATCTGTTGCCACCATGCGCTGAGGTCACGGCGAACTACGCGGGCGACTTCATAGCGAAATTCGCGGCGACTCGGCATGTCGAGGATTGACTCGAGGCGCATGACTTCAGTTTCAAGGATCTTGTTGCGCTGGTCTAGCAGTTGATAAAAAGCTTTTTGCCGCGCGAGTTCTTGGCCTGCTTCGATCAGCTCGATTTTTGAATGACTGCGTCGCGCCCAGAAGCTTTCGAGGTCATCCAGATAGGAGGAAACGATCCACGCAGGCGCTTGGAACTCAGTAAAGCTGACGCGAACAAATGGCAGGAACGACTTGGTCAGGGTCGGCACGATCCACCACGCAACAAGAAAGACGCCTAAGGCGACCATCGGCTTGAACTTATCGAGGCGGAATTTCGCCACGTGCAGCGGTTATTTCGGGTTCCCAGTGAGGTCTTTCAATAGAAAGGCCAATTCCTCCAGCACCAACCCGGTGCCGTTTGCGACTGCACTGAGTGGGTCATCTGCAATGATCACCGGTAGACCGGTGGCATCGCTTAGCAACTGGTCGAGGCCACGAATCATCGCACCGCCACCAGCGAGGACGAATCCACGGTCGATGAGGTCTGCAGATAGTTCCGGCGGGCAGCGCTCCAGCGCATTGCGAACCATCTCGACAATCGATGTCATGGTATCAGCGAGTGCGTCTCGGATTTCGGCGGATGAAATGGTGATCGTTTTGGGCAGGCCAGCGACGGAATCGCGACCGCGTACTTCCATGGACACTTCTTCTTCGAGTGGGAAGGCTGATCCGACACGAATCTTGATCTCTTCGGCAGTGCGCTCACCAATCATCAAATTGTAGGCGCGCTTCATATAGTTGACGATCGCGTTATCGATCTCATCGCCACCGACGCGAATACTTTTGGTGTAAACTACACCTGCGAGGGAGATAATTGCTACTTCGGTGGTGCCACCGCCGATGTCGACAATCATGTTCGCCGCTGGTTCGTCAATCGGCAGACCCACGCCAATCGCAGCAGCCATCGGCTCGGCGAGTAGCACGACGTCGCGCGCGCCAGCACGAATCGCGGAGTCTTTAACCGCGCGGCGCTCCACTTCGGTGATTCCGGATGGAACAGCGACGACGATGCGCGGTGCGACAAAAGTTCTAGTGCGGTTTACTTTCTTGATGAAATACCGAAGCATGGCTTCGGTAATTTCGAAATCGGCGATTACGCCGTCCTTCATTGGGCGGATCGCGGTGATGTTGCCGGGCGTACGACCGAGCATTTTTTTCGCGTCAGAGCCAACCGCGCAGACCTTCTTGGTCGACGTGTAGATCGCTACAACACTGGGCTCGCGCAGGACGATGCCCTTGTCTTTTGCAAACACCAGTGTGTTTGCAGTGCCTAGATCGATTCCGATGTCGTTTGAGAGAAAGCCGAACACGTGTTTAAAATTTTTAAGTGCAATGACCTCCGAGTGCAGAAGTCTGTGAAGTTTTTCACGCGGAAGGTTCTGAATGTCAAATAATTACCACCTTATATAGCTGCAGAGTTAGGGTTTTGTTACAGGAAGTCGCCGTCCGCAGCGGTGTTTGAGTATATTTAGGTTGGAGTCGTCCGATCGGGTAGCGCCGCCAGAGCAGCCCAGCCTGTGGTTGGAATGAAGCCAGGCGGGCATCATCGATGCAGGTTCTGACTGCTGCGAGTGACGCCTAAAACAAAAAACAAAACCCGCCAAGAGCCCAGAATCTTCTTGCGATACTTAAGCTTCGGAAGGCATATTTCATGGCATCTATGGACACATATATTGACTATTTAAAAGAGATCGACGAACGAAAAGGCCAGGGCTTACACCCCTTACCAATCGATGGTGCAGCATTGCTCGCTGAAATAATTGAGCAGATAAAGGATCCGGCTAACGAACATCGCAAGGATTCGCTTAACTTCTTCATTTACAATACTTTACCGGGAACCACGAGTGCTGCGGGTGTCAAGGCGGCATTTCTGAAGGAGATCATTGTTGGTCAGTCGGTGGTCGAAGAAATCACACCTGCGTTTGCCTTTGAGCTGTTGTCGCACATGAAAGGCGGCCCCTCGGTTGAGGTGCTGCTTGATTTAGCTTTGGGTGAGGATGCCGCGATCGCGAGCGCTGCCGCAGACGTACTCAAGACTCAAGTATTCCTCTACGAAGCAGATACGGATCGCCTCGAGGCCGCTTATCAGGCAGGGCATGCAATCGCTACAGATATTCTGGAGAGCTATGCCAAGGCCGAATTCTTTACCAAACTTCCAGAGGTCGCCGAAGAAATCGAGGTGGTGACCTACATCGCTGGAGAGGGCGATATCTCGACTGATTTACTGTCCCCGGGCAATCAAGCGCACTCGCGTGCCGACCGTGAACTGCATGGTAAGTGCATGATTTCTAAGGCGGCACAAGCGGAAATCCAAGAACTGCAGCAGGCGCATCCCGGCAAGAGTGTGATGTTGATCGCCGAGAAGGGCACGATGGGGGTGGGCTCCTCTCGCATGTCGGGGGTCAACAATGTGGCTCTCTGGACTGGAAAGCCAGCCAGCCCTTACGTGCCATTCGTCAATCTTGCGCCGATTATTGCAGGGACCAATGGCATATCGCCAATCTTTTTGACGACAGTCAGTGTGACGGGCGGTATCGGTATCGACCTCAAAAATTGGGTGAAGCAGTTAGATGCGGACGGTCACCCCGTCTTGAACGAGTGTGGCGATGCTGTGCTTGAGCAGGTGTACTCGGTTGCGACCGGCACGGTGCTGAAGATTAATACCAAGACGAAGAAATTGTATAACGGCGACCAAGAGCTGGTGGATATTTCATCGGCCTTAACGCCGCAAAAAGTCGAATTCATCAAGGCGCGTGGCTCCTATGCCATCGTATTTGGCAAAAAGCTGCAGAGCTTCGCTGCTCAAACGCTCGGCGTCGAGTTAACGCCTGTCTTTGCGCCTTCCAAGGAGATTTCGCATGCAGGCCAAGGGCTCACCGCGGTTGAGAAGATCTTCAATCAGAACGCTGTTGGCGTGACGCCAGGCGTCGTGTTACACGCCGGGTCTGATGTCCGAGTTCGCGCCAACATAGTCGGCTCGCAGGACACCACAGGCCTGATGACTTCTCAGGAATTAGAGGCGATGGCCGCAACCGTCATCTCCCCGACGGTGGATGGCGCGTACCAATCTGGCTGTCACACCGCCTCCGTCTGGGATAAGAAAGCGCAGGCGAACATTCCTCGCCTCATGCAGTTCATGCATAAGTTCGGGCTCATCACCGCGCGTGACCCGAAGGGTGTCTATCACGCCATGACGGACGTGATCCATAAGGTTTTGAATGACCTGACTGTGGATGAATGGGCGGTCATTATTGGTGGTGATTCACATACCCGCATGTCCAAAGGCGTCGCTTTCGGCGCGGACTCTGGAACGGTGGCGCTGGCGCTCGCGACGGGTGAAGCAACGATGCCAATTCCTGAATCGGTCAAAGTTACTTTCAAGGGAGATTTAAAGGATCATATGGATTTCCGCGACGTGGTGCATGCAACGCAGATTCAAATGCTCAAGAAATTTGGCGACAATGTATTTCAGGGCCGCGTGATTGAAGTTCACCTAGGCACCCTACCTGCCGACCAAGCATTCACCTTTACCGACTGGACCGCGGAAATGAAGGCGAAGGCCTCGATCTGTATTTCTCAAGACGAGACGCTGATTGAATCGCTGGAGATCGCGAA
>JAFMHF010000011.1:0-3614 GCA_017854655.1 Puniceicoccaceae bacterium
CGGTCGAGGTCTTCGTTGCCAAAATATTCGATCGTCAACTTACCTTTTTTCGCCCCGTGCTTGAGCATACAACGGGTATTAAAGTGCTCGCCGATACGCTTCTCTAAGTCGCGGATGACGGTCGCCTCAGCCTCAGCAGATTTGGCCTTCGCTTTTTTAGAACTACCAGTGCTCTCCTTTAAACGGCGCACTTGCTGCTCTGCCTCGCGAACGCTCATACCCGTTTCAATAATTCGCCGCGCGAGTAATTTACGATGCTCCTCATTTTGCAACCCCAGCAGCACTTTGGCATGCCCAGTCGAAATAAGACGACGACTCAAAAAGCCCTGAATCTCGGTGCCCAGCGAAAGCAAACGTAGCGCATTGGCAATCGAAGCACGCCCTTTGCCGACACGCTCAGCCACCGCTTCTTGGGTCAAATCAAAATCACGCACAAGACTCGCATAGCCCAAGGCCTCATCAATCGGATTGAGGTTCTCGCGTTGTAAATTCTCAATCAATGCCAGAGTCGCCGAGGACGCATCGCTGGCCTCAATTACGCGCGCAGGCACAGTTTTTTTGTTTAAATACTCAAACGCGCGCAAACGCCGCTCGCCAGCAATCAGCTCAAACTGTTCCCCCTGCATGCGCACCACGATCGGCTGGAGCAGACCTTCGGATTGAATACTCTTGGCGAGCTCTTCGACATGCTTCGGGTCAATCTCGCGGCGTGGCTGGTAAGGATTGGCCACTAGATTCTTAATCGGGATCTCGCGATAACCGAGCGAGGCCACCGCAGCTGATGCTGCCACTGAAGGTGTCGCCCGCTTGCCAGTAGCTTTCCTTACTGATGCAGCGACTTTCTTTGGTGCCGCCTGCTTTGCACTGGTACCAGTGGTGCCTGAAATAAGGCCGCCGAGGCCGCGGCCGAGTCTGCTTTTAGAACTTGCCATAATTATTGATCGATGGGGATGAAAATGGTTTCGCCAACACGTAAATCCTTTGCTGGATTCACAATTTTATTGGCATTCTGAATATGCTTCACAGTCGAGCCATGCTGACGAGCGATCGCGCTAAGCGTATCGCCGCTACGCACGACATAAGGCTTTCCCGTCTGTGGATAGTCTTCTGAAAAATGAACTTGTGCTGCCACATTGGGCGTACTGTGCACCGCTTTTGCTACTGAATTGATCGCTGATTGGGTCTCTTTACCCAGTGCATTTATCTGGCGAGATACTTCGTTGATAATCTGTTTCTTCTGCAACTCATCGGCTTGGCGATATTCTCGGCGGAGCGATTCAATCGCGCCCGAGAGGCTGGAAATCTGCGACTGCGTGTTCCGATTCGAAGCAGCCGCTGTGACTTGCGACCGCAGTTTAGCGTTCTCTCGGCGCATATCCTCCATTTCAAGGCGGAGTGATTTAAGCTGCTGCGCGAGCAGATTCACATCCTGACTCAAGTTGGCAACAGAGACGCGCAAGTTATCAGACTGCGCGGATAAGGGTGTATTAACTAGTAGGGCTCCTAAAAGAATTGCGAGAGCCACGCGGAATTGCTTGATCATAAGTTATTTGAAGATTCAAGCACACAGGGAAAAGTCAAAGCCAGAAAATAATGAGATCGAGAAAATCGTGGTGCTTGCCCTTAGCGGCGCAGCATCTATATCAATTTAACTATGGCCACGACTAGCAGCTACTGGGTGCACGACCTCAGCCCCTTCCTTATACGTTTCCCCGAGAATCCACTCGGGCTCGATGGCATCCGCTATTACGGGCTCGCCTACCTACTGGGCTTCCTAGCCGCTTGGGGACTACTACGCGCGTATGACGCCCGCGGCAAGTTCGCCATCAATGCAGACGCCCGAGCCACCTTAATGACTGCAGTGATACTCGGCGTAATTATCGGGGGTCGCCTTGGCTACATGCTATTGTACGATTTGGACGCGTTTTTGCAGAATCCATTGTTAGTCCTGAAGGTCAATCAAGGCGGCATGGCCAGCCACGGCGGCTTTGTCGGCGTACTGCTCGCGCTGGCTTGGTTCGCTAGGAAATATCACTACAGTTTTTTCAAGCTCGGTGATGTCATCGTCACCCTCGCGCCGCTAGGCCTATGCTTCGGCCGAATTGCCAACTTTATTAATGGCGAACTTTGGGGGCGCGTAACTGAGATGCGCTGGGCAGTGGTCTTTCCCGACAGCCCGATGGTTTATAACGCAGCGCTGCACATTTTCGCCTCGGAGCCGCGGCACCCATCGCAGCTCTATGCCGCAGTTCTCGAAGGTGCGTTACTTTTCGCCTATGCGCAATGGCGCTTCTGGCGAACCAGCCCACCCGCCGGGCAGCTCGGCGGCGAATTCTTGATAGGGTACGGTATCGTCCGCATCTTCGGCGAACTCTTCCGCGAGCCAGACGCTGCACTAATTATGGGGCTCAGCCGCGGGCAATTCTACTCGATCTTCATGATTATTGCAGGCGCAGTCATCATTCGCATCGCACAGCGCAAACAATCGACAGGCAACGCCTAGCGGAAACAAAGCACCGGTACGTGGCAGCGCCGCAATAGTTCGGTGGTGGTGCTGCCAATCAGCAATTTTCGAATACGACTGTGCCCATAAGCACCTGCTACCAACAAGTCGATTTTGGCACTCTTCACGTAGTGCGCGATCGCCGTCTCCGCCTCACCACTCAGCACTTGGCAGGTGGGATAGAGCCCAGACGCATTCATCATCCGTTCTGCTTCAGCGAGTTGCGCCGCGGCTTGATCTTCTTTATGGCTTTCGGCGACGGTCACTACGTGTAGATCAAAGGCCCTAAACAGCTCGGACTGCGCCATAAATTCAAGTGCCCGCTGGCAACTGACTCCCCCATCGTAAGCAATTGCGACATGATAGATTGGCCTAAAATCCCGCGAAGTCACCACACATGGCTTAGTCGAAGCACGCACGATACGCTCTAACATCGAGCCTAAATGTTCGGTCGCAAAATTGGCATTCTCCCCTCGCTTACCAAGCAGAATCATATCCGCACGTTCGGCATAGCCCTCAATCGCATCGACCAGCATTCCCGTCTCATGATGAAACGTGGTGTGCTCCAATACCCCTTCAGCCTCAAAAATTGCCATTGCAGACTCTTCGACAAACTTAGCCTTCCGCGCTTCGACCTCTTGAAGTTGTGCGATCATTCCTTCATATGGTTGAATCCCTAGGCTGCCGCTGAGGTCGGCGACGGCAGGGATCTCAAACTGCCGCAGATCCGTCACATACAGCACTTCAACTTTGGCTCCTAGCTGCTTGGCAAACCATGCGGCATACCGACAACTCTCTTGAGAATAATTTGAGCCATCCGTGCAAATAAGTAAATTCTTCATTATCAATGGGGCTTAAGGTTAACACGAGAATGTTCGCTTTTCTTAATTAGAATTATGCAAACAAATGCTATAAATAGCAATGCAAAAGCCGCGATTCTGACGAATCGCGGCTTAGTAATAGCAATGTAATTGGTAGCTATAAACTAACCTTTCAGGACAAAGTCATCGGGCACGACGACATTCTTACAAACGATCAGCACGCCATCTCGAATCGCTAGATCGACACCCTCGCCGAAATGGTCAGGCAAACCAGTAGGATCCAGCACCAC
>JAFMHF010000011.1:4002-33232 GCA_017854655.1 Puniceicoccaceae bacterium
ATATCTTCCCAGTACTCATCAAAGACATAACTGCACATCTTCTCCTTACCAAGCAGCCCAGGGATAATTTCCTTACCAAAGTCTGTCGTGTCAGTCGCCAGTGCTTCGATCAGTGTCTTCGCGTTGAACACGTAAATACCCATTGATGCGAGACAGTAGTCTTTCGTGCCCGGATCATGCATTTTATTACGCACACTTTCACCCACGGCGAGGCCTTGGATCACCTCTGGGTCAGTTGGTTTTTCAACGAACTCAGTGATTTCAAGATTCTCATCGATGCGCATTAAGCCCAAGCCCTCGGCCTCATCCAGACCGAGCGGTTTCGCGGTGATCGTCACGGCAGCACCCGACGCATCATGCTCACGCACCACATCTGCTAGGTCCATGCGGTACAGTTGATCACCCGAAAGAATCACATACAGATCGTCTTCCCCCGTACCGCCGAAGTGGTTCATGTTTTGGCGCACTGCATCTGCGGTGCCTTGATACCAACCGTCACTCGAATCGGTTTGCTCCGCGGATAAAATATCTACACAGCCACCACCAAAGGAATCGAATTTATACGACTCTTGAATGTGGCGATGCAGCGACGCGGTATTAAACTGCGTCAAAACGTATATCTGATTCATCCCCGCATTGAGGCAATTGCTAATCGGAATATCAACCAGTCGATACTTACCAGCAAGCGGCACCGCAGGCTTGCAACGCTCTTTAGTTAAAGGGCTTAGGCGCGAGCCGCGACCGCCTCCCATGATAATGCAGATAATCTTACGCTTCTTCATATATATTATTTGGGGTGAATAGAGATAATCAATTGTCTTGATTATTAACGGGTCTAAACGCTGAATTGAAGCCTTATGTGTGGAATTGTTGGATATATCGGCCGCGATCGAGCGGGAAGTGTGATGCTAGATGGGCTGAAGCGCCTGGAATACCGGGGCTACGACTCTTCTGGCGTCGCCATCTGGACAGATGACGGCATCAAACAGACCAAGCGCACAGGTCGGGTCGTCGAACTAGAAACCGCGTTGGGTGATGATCTGGGCGGCACCCTCGGGATCAGCCACACTCGTTGGGCCACACACGGCGACGTCACCGAAGCCAATGCGCATCCACACAGCAGTAGTGATGGCAAGATTGCGCTAGTGCATAACGGTGTGATCGAAAATTACGTCGGGATGAAGAAATTCCTCATTGAGAAAGGCTACACCTTTATATCTCAGACCGACTCCGAAGCACTCTGCAACTTGATTGCCTATCACTATGCGAAAGAGCCCGAAGTCGCCGGAAAAAACCGCTTCCTCGAATCAGTGCGCAAGAGCCTCAGTCACGTCGAAGGCACCTACGGCATCGCAGTCATTTGCACAGACTTCCCCGGCGAGCTAATCGGCGCGCGTAAGGGCTCCCCCCTGATTCTCGGTCTGGGCAAAGGTGAAAACCTGCTCGCCAGCGATGTCAACGCGATCACCCACTGCACCCAAAACGTCGTTTATCTGAACGACAACGAAGTCGTGCATCTCTGCGACGACGATTTCTCAATCACCACCGTCAGCAGTAAATCGGTCGAAGCTGTGATCCACCAGGTCGATTGGGATACCTCCGAGGCCGAACTCGGCGACTACGACCATTTTATGCAGAAGGAAATCTTCGAGCAGCCGACCTCGCTAGAGAACGGCATGCGTGGACGTTTCTCTGATGACGGCAGCACCGCCGTATTTGGTGGCTTGAACCTGAATCCGCAGGAACTGCGTCAAATCGACCGCATTCTTTTCCTCGCCTGTGGCACGGCATGGCACTCTTGCCTGGTCGCTGAATATTTAATCGAACGCTATGCTCGCATCCCGGTCGAAGTCGAATACGCCTCCGAGTTTCGCTACCGCAACGCGCCGTTGGATAAAAACACCCTCGTCATCGCCATCAGCCAGTCAGGCGAGACGATCGATACACTCGGCGCACTCCGCGAAGCCAGACGTAAAGGCTACCGCACCCTGGCGATCAACAACAGCGTCGGCTCCACCATTGCACGCGAGAGCGACGGCGGCATCTATCAACACGCTGGCCCAGAGATTGGCGTCGCTTCGACCAAAGCATTCACCTCGCAGATCATGATTTGCGCAATGCTCGCACTCTATCTTGGTCGCCTCCGCGATCTCAGCTATGGCGACGGTGTCGAAATCGTCAAAGCACTCAAGCAAGTGCCCGCCCAAGTCGAAGAAATTCTTAAGCAGAATGACAAGATCGCGGCCATCGCCAAAAAATATGCGAAGTATGAAGACTGCCTCTTCCTAGGTCGTCAGCTGATGTTCCCGATCGCCCTCGAAGGTGCGCTCAAGCTCAAAGAAATTTCCTACATTCACGCCGAAGGCTACCCAGCTGCGGAAATGAAACACGGACCGATCGCACTCATCTGCGAAGAGTGCCCCAGCGTGTTCCTCACCACCAGTGGCGAAATCTTCAGTAAGAGCCTAGCCAACTTACAGGAAGTCAAAGCCCGCAAAGGCAAGGTCATCTGCATCGCGACCGAAGGTTGCGAAATCCCCGAAGGTGCCGTCAACGAGATTGTTAGAGTTCCCGAATGCCATGAAATCGTAACGCCAATCCTGATGAGTATCCCGGTCCAACTGCTCAGTTACCACGTGGCACTCGAACGCGGCTGCGACGTCGACAAGCCGCGTAATTTGGCGAAATCGGTGACGGTGGAGTAAAGTCAGCAACGACCACTCACTCCAAGGGCTTCCAAACGAAGCGCCAAGGCATCGCCGCCCACTTCACTCCGGCATAATCGACTCCAACACGAGAGGTCGCAACAATTTCGGCTTGGCTGACTTCGCTGTCGACATCCTCTAGCCACAGTCCGCCGACCCGGGTCAGCAGCTGATCGTTAAACGAACTGTTAATCTGGAAGTGCTTAGTCAAACGACCTGGCCCTTCGACGCTCTCGACCGCTCGAATCAGCACCGCCGCGGGATAGCCCTTCTCGCGGGTGGTAATATTGAGTAACCAATGCACGCCATAACAGAGGTAGATATAGGCCCGTCCAGGTGGACCGAACATCACCACATTGCGCGTCGTCGCGCCGTTGCTGGCATGTGAGGCACGATCCTCAAAACCATCGTAGGCCTCCGTCTCACAAATCCGCGCACGAATAATTTTACCCGAATCCAGCCGGCGGCACAGTTGCTTACCCAGTAAGTCGCGAGCGACATCGATTGTCGGTCGATCAAAGAAAGCCTTGTTGAGAACGCGCGCCATTAGAAATCACGCATCTTTGTGTCGATCACCAGTGTGACCGGACCATCGTTATGCGCCTCGACCTGCATATCCTCGCCAAAGCAACCGGTCGGCACTTCTTTTCCCAATGTAGTCGAGAGCTCGCGCACAAATTGCTCATACAGTGGCACCGCCTGTTCGGGCAAAGCAGCCCGATTGAAGGACGGGCGATTGCCTTTGTTTAAACGACCAAAGAGTGTGAACTGACTAATCACCAGCGCATCGCCGCACCCGTCGATCAGAGAGCGATTCATCCGCCCTGTTTCGTCTTCAAAAATGCGTAGCTTTGCAATGCGGCCGACCAACCATTCGACATCCTCAGCGCTATCCGTCTTGCCCACTCCGAGAAAGATTAAGACCCCCGCATTGATTGCCCCAGTCGTCGCATCGTTGACCACAACAGATGCTCGGGAGACGCGTTGAATCACTGCTCGCATGGGATACAATGCGCTCCACCTAGCGTACCACCTGATCCACCACGCTCAGGATGTATGCCGCCGCCGTTTCGGTGCGCAGCACATTGGCTCCCAAGCGCACCGCCTTAAAGCCCGACTCACGTAGTTGATCATACTCCGCGACCGAGAAATCCCCCGCTGGGCCGACGGCGACGATCACTTCGTCTAACGAGCCAGCCGCATTCAAAGTTTCGAGTAACGGACGGCTGCCCTCCTCCAGACTTGCCACGATGCGTAGCGCACCTGCAGCGATTGGAGTCGCCTGCAACCAATCGCCTAGACTACACGGCTCCGACAGCTCGGGCACATAGGTCAAGCCACACTGCTTGCAGGCCTCAATTATGGTGAGCTGCCACTTGTCCATCTTCGGCTGTCCGTGCTCCCCTTGATCGGTAAATACCGGTTGAATCACAGAAGCCCCAATTTCCGTCGCCATTCGCAGAATCAGGTCCATCGCTTTGCCCTTGGGAACCGATTGCAGCAGCGTCACACGCGGCAGCGGCACAGGCATTGTTTCGACAGACGCCACCGCCACACGTAGAGCCTTGCCATTTGCGATCTCAATTGTGCCGAGATAGCGTGTACCGCGACCGTCGAGTACCTCGATCGTCGCGCCCACCTTGGCACGAAACACCCGCACCAAGTGATGACTTTCCCGCGCATCCAGAATCAGGAATCCCTCCCCGACTGTCGCCTCTGCAAACAAAAATGATCGATAACGTGCCATGCCCATAACTTGACGACTTCAACCACGCCAGACAAGCCCCCCCTCAAACAATCTCTGCAACTCACAAGGGCTTCTATAGATCACTTCCTACAAGTTTCGTGTGATACCTTGGATAATAATAGCCACTTCCACAGAAGCTCGGTACGCCGACGGGCCTATTCTCCAATTTTAAAAGCAGCCGCAGCACCAGAGACCGCAATAACCATGCGCATCCATTTAGCCAACAGCCGGCAACCTAGGATTAGTAAATCTAATGCAAGTTTCTATTTAGAATTATTCCAATTAGGCTTGCGTTCTTCCATTTTCTGGCTTTATTGCTACTCAGTCTCATTATTAATTTGATTCAGGACCATACAAAATAAAAATACGCTTCTCCACCACTGATCTGACCACACATGCAACTGTCACCACAATATAAAGAGCTTCTCGACGATGCTCTGGAGCGCAGCGGACAGCGCTCCACCAAGCAGCGCGAGCACATCTTTGCCCTGCTGTTGGAAAAACGCGACCACCCAACCGCGGACGAAGTCTATGCGCGTGCGCGTCAAGACATGCCCTCGATCTCATTGGCTACGGTTTATAACTGCCTCGAAACACTGACCGACACCAGCCTCATTCGCCAAGTCAATTTCGAGCGCGAACCGACCCGCTACTGCCCCAACCTCACGCAGCACGCTCACTTTTATTGCCGAGAAAGCGGTGAAATCGTCGACATCGAACTATCCGAAAAATTGATCTCCGAATTAATGGCCACCCTACCGGAAGGCTTTTCAGCGCAGCATATCGACATCGCCTACGACGGTAAATGCGGCGAGTGCCACGACTAACTTTTTAACTAATTTATAATTAAAATACAATGAACACCCTCGAAATCAAAAATCTCAATGTTTCTATCGATGGCCAAGCCATCCTTAAAGACTTCA
Source organism: Puniceicoccaceae bacterium (assembly GCA_017854655.1). GTDB lineage: Bacteria > Verrucomicrobiota > Verrucomicrobiia > Opitutales > Coraliomargaritaceae > Lentimonas. The sequence continues at coordinate 9,378 of JAFMHF010000011.1, forward strand.
ATCTCACAGTCCCTAAGGGCGAAGTGCACGCACTGATGGGCCCGAATGGCACTGGTAAGAGCACGCTCGCTAAGGTCATGGCTGGCCACGAAGACTACACGGTTGAAAGCGGCGAGATCCTACTCGACGGCGTTAACATCCTCGGTGCAGCACCCGACGAAATCGCCAAGGCAGGCCTGTTCCTCGCATTTCAATACCCGCTCGAAATTCCTGGTGTATCGATCGCCAATTTCATCCGCGCCGCTCGCCAAGCACGCCTCCCCGAAGGCGAAGACATCAACGCAGTCGAGTATTACAAAGAACTCTACGCCAAGATGGATGCACTCAAGATGGACCGTAAGTTCACCGCACGTTCGCTCAACGAAGGCTTCTCCGGTGGTGAGAAAAAGCGCTGCGAGATCCTACAAATGTCGATGCTTGATCCTAAATATTGTGTAATGGATGAGACCGACTCTGGACTCGACATCGACGCACTCCGCATCGTTTCCGAAGGAGTGAACATGATGCGCGCCGAAGACCGTGCCTTCCTCATTATCACACACTACCAACGCCTGCTCGACTACATCGTGCCGGACGTTGTGCATGTCATGTTCGACGGTCGTATCGTTCACAGTGGCGACGCCGAACTCGCCAAAGAGCTCGAATCCAAAGGCTACGACTGGGTCAAAGAAGCATTCGTTACCGCAACTGCGTAAGCGCGAGCTCTTCGCCATTACCAATTAGCTATTAACCATTACTCTATATGTCTGATACAGATACAGAAATCCAAGACGAAGCCATCAACGTCGATACTGAGAAGGGAAACTTCAAGTATCCTGAAAACTACGAGTTCGACGCCGGTGTAGGTCTCACCGAGGACACCGTCAAATACATCTCGAACGTCAAAGGCGAAGATCAATGGATCCTCGACTTCCGCCTCAAGGCACTCGAGATCTTCCAGAAGAAACCGATGCCGACCAAGTGGGCCGATAAGGACCTCGAAAATATCCACTTCGACGAGATTCGCTACTACTTGTCCAAAGGCCAAGTGCCCGCACGCACATGGGACGAAGTGCCTGACGACGTAAAAGAAACCTTCGAGCGACTCGGCATCCCCGAGCAGGAGCGTAAATTCCTCGCCGGAGTGGAAGCGCAGTTCGACTCCGAAGCCTCCTACTCTCGCATGAAGGAAGACCTTGAAAAAGAAGGTGTCATTTTTGTGGGTTCCACCGAAGGCCTGATGAAATATCCGGAAATCTTCAAACCCTACTTCGGTAAGGTCATCCCGACTTCGGACAATAAATTCTCCGCGCTCAACAGTGCGACCTTCTCTGGCGGCAGCTTCATCTACGTGCCCAAGGGCGTGAAGCTAAAACAACCACTGCAAGCCTACTTCCGTATTAACGCGGAAAACTTTGGCCAGTTCGAGCGCACGCTCATCATCGCCGACGAAGGTGCCGAGATCACTTACATGGAAGGCTGCACCGCGCCTAAGTTTGAAACCACGACGCTACACAGTGCCGTGGTCGAGCTGGTCGCTCTCAAAGGTGCTAAGATTCAATATATCACCGTGCAGAACTGGTCGTCCAACGTCTTCAACCTCGTCACCAAGCGTGGCATGGCCGACGAGGGTGCCGAAGTGAAGTGGATCGATTGCAACATCGGCTCACGTCTCACCATGAAGTATCCAGGCGTGGTCCTGAAGGGCAAAGGCGCCCGCGGCGAAGTGCTGTCCATCGCACTTGCCAACGACGGCCAACACCAGGACACCGGCGCTAAAATGATGCACCTCGCGGACAACACCACGAGCAACATCATCTCCAAGTCGATCTCGATCGGCAAAGGACGTTCCACCTACCGCGGCCAAGTGCACATGCCAAAGCACCTCAAGAATTGTAAGAACAATACTGAGTGTGACGCATTGCTGATCAACACCAACAGCCGCACCGACACCTATCCTGCGATCACTACACGTGGTGAGAACAATACCGTACAGCACGAAGCCAGCGTCTCCAAAGTGAGCGCCGAGCAAATCTTCTATATGATGCAACGCGGCCTCAACGAAGGCGAAGCCATGAGCCTCGCGGTGAACGGATTCGTCAATGAATTGATGAAAGCCTTCCCAATGGAATACTCCGTCGAACTCAAGCGCCTCATCGACATGGAAATGGAAGGCTCGGTCGGGTAACCCGTGGCCTCGATCGTGAGATCGGGGATTTACCGACATCGAACGTTCAACTTTGAATACAAAATGACTACAGTTTTGGAACAACCAACAAACACCACCAACCAACCCGCATGGCTCAGTGCCCGCCGCGACGGCGGCAAAGCTCAATTTGAGATGCTGCCCGCGCCCACCGCACGCGATGAGCGCTGGCGATTCGCCTCAGTCGGCAAGCTCAGCATCGACGGCTTTGTACCCGCAGCGGCTCCCACAGCCGACACGCTTGCTGGGCTCGTCGAGCGCTCAAACTTGGTAAGTGACCGCGCCGGTCAACTCGTATTCGCCGACGATGCGCAAGCGCAGTTCGAAGGCATCAGCGACGAACTCGCCGCACAGGGCGTCATCTACCTGCCCGTGCTCGACGCCATTGCACAGCACCCCGAGTTGATGGAGAAATATTTCCTGCAAGAATCCACAGAGTTGGGTTCAGAGAAATACTTCGGGCTGCATGCAGAGCTCGTCAAGGCAGGCTCGATCCTGTTCGTCCCCAAGGGTGTCGAGATTGAGAAGCCGTTCGTCAACTACTACTGGACCAGTGGTGAGAAGGCAGCCGTGTTCCCACACACATTGATCATCGCTGAAGCCAATTCGAATGCCTCCGTGGTCGACATCTTCTTCTCCGAAACGGCAACGAACCAAGCCTTGAACGTCTCGGTGTCGAACATCCACGCAGCCAGCGGCGCCAAGGTCTTCCGCAAGGTCGTGCAGGATTGGAATGAAAAAACCGTCTCCTTCCAACTCGACACCACGGTCGCCGAGCGTGACACATTGGTCAAGAATGTCGCCGTCAACATCGGCGCTGAACGTGCGCGTTTTGAAAATCAAACACGTATCGAAGGTCCTGGCGCAGACGTGAAAATGTACTCGCTCACCGTCGCCGAAAATTCGCAAGAATTCGACCAACGCACTTTCCAGACGCACAACGCCGGCAACGCCGTGTCCGACCTGCTCTATAAAAATGCACTGCTCGACAATGCACGCACAATCTTTTCCGGATTGATCAAAGTCGCCGAAGGCGCGCAGCAGACCGACGCCTACCAAACCAACCGCAACTTGCTGCTCGACCCAACCGCCGAGGCCAATGCACTCCCTGGCCTAGAGATTCTAGCCAACGATGTGAAGTGCTCACACGGTGCCACGACAGGTAATGTCGATTCCGAAGAGCTCTTCTATATGATGCAGCGTGGCATTGCTAAGCGCGACGCGATGAAGCTCATGGTATTCGGCTTCTTTGAGGAAGTGATCGAGAAGGTCGATAGCGACGAACTCGCCGACAACCTGCGCGAACTCATCCGCAACAAGTTCGAATCCAAGATCCATTAAACGCTTTCGCGTTGAATAGATCTTAATGAATAATAGGTAATGGCTAATCGCTAATCATTTAATCAGCATTCATAACCTATCAGCCATCATTCATTACTCATCAGCCATTAAAACAACATGCCAGACGACCAAGTAACACTCACTCGCGAAGTTGAAGTCACGCTCATCCCGCAAGGCACACCGATGACCTTGCCCGAAGGCGAGACTGTCACCGTCACGCACCGCCTCGGCGGCAACTTCACCGTTATGACGCACAACGGCATGTTCCGCATCAGCGGAGCCAACGCCGATGCACTGGGCGAAGAAGTTACTCAAACGCCCAAAGACGCTGCAGCGGTTAGTCACGACGGCACACCACCGGAACATGACACACTGTGGGAAGCCCTCAAATCGGTCTTCGACCCGGAGATTCCCGTCAACATCGTCGACCTCGGACTCGTTTATTCGCTAGAAACTAACGCACGCGAAGAAGGCGGCCATAAAATCTCCATGGACATGACGCTCACCGCCCCCGGTTGCGGCATGGGTCCGGCGATCGCTGAAGACGCCAAGATGCGCCTCGAATCCGTCGCCGGCGTCAGCGAAGCCCAAGTCGAGATCGTCTGGGATCCGCCTTGGAACCAAGACATGATCACCGAAGAAGGCAAAATGGTGCTCGGGTTAATCTAACCTTCCGAGAAGACATTCCCTTCACCTTACGGGTCGCGCAAGCGACCCGTTTTTTTGTGCCCCAAGGGGATACGCTTCTGGTATGAAGCCCCAATTAAAGTGGTTCTAATGAAAAACTGCCCTAGCGCCGAGTCCGATGAATCCGCCAACAGTACATTCGCGCGGAGAGTGAAAAATAGAAAATTTCTAATTAAAGCCTAAAATAAATAATTCAAATTTGACATTTTTTTACTTTTCTTAATATTGTTATTTCCAATTTATATATTTGTTATTTATGAAAATCAATAAAGTCCTCATCTCTTTCAAAATACTAATCTCATTCGCCAATCTAACATTCGGCCAAACAGTAATTCTTAATTTTAATAGTGCGGGAATTCCTACAACTAGCGGAAACCTGTTCTTACTAGGATCAGGGGCAGGTCCGACAGATGCATTTTCAAGCAACCGTTTTGAAGACTACAGCAGCACTCAATTTGAAATACGAAGTATACCAACATTTGGGACGCTAACTGTCACGGCTGCAACAAGCGGTGCTGGATTTTTAAATGTCACCACGACTGGTTTAGGTGAAGGCGGGAGTGGCATAAACAACAGCGATGAGTTCATCTCATTTACTTTCAGTGAGGACATCGAAATTACATTCTTAGATTTCAATGCAATCACTATGTCGGAAAGCGTCGAGTTGTTGATCGACACCACCAGCCTGGGCACTTTTCTAAATGATACGGTCGTCGAAAATATAGCAAACTTCACGGCTCCAAGTAATGTAACTGCAAGTATATCTTTAGCCGAAGGTGAAGCGTTTATAATGAAACATGCATCTGGGGAGTATGATCTTGAAAGAATCGGCTTCACCGTCGTCCCCGAGCCGCGTACATACGCCCTGCTCTCTGGTTGCTGCGCACTGGCCGTTGCAATGCTTCGCCGCCGCTAGCAGCAAGCGCTCGCACGCTACTGATAAAAAGGCTTTTGGTTTACGACTGAACTGGTTTTACGACCCTCACAGCAACGTATGAATGTCCACCACCACCATGCCTGCATTTTGCGCGGCTTGAATGCCTAGCGCGGTATCTTCAAAGGCATGACAGCGCTGCGGATCGACGCCGATCAACTCGGCCGCGCGCAGGTAGGCATCGGGCGCTGGCTTTGAATTGGCCACGCACTCCGAACCGACCACCGCGCCAAACCATTCACGGATCCCCAGCGACTTGAGTATCCGCTCCGCCACCCATTTGGGGCTGCCCGTAGCAATCGCCATCGGCAGATGCTCGCTATGAAACTCGGCAATTGCCAGCACCGGGATCACTGGTTGCACCGCGCCCAACAGCCCCATAAACAACGTTTCTTTCGCTTCTGCGATCGCGATTGCATCAACGACCTTGCGCTGCTCTTTAGCGAGCAGCTCGATAATCTCCGACGCAGGCACGCCGCCGAGCGCGTAGAAACGCTCCTCGGATAGCACTAATCCATGTTCTGCCATCGACTGAGACCATGCGGCAAAATGCGTCGGCATGGTATCGGCCAAAGTACCGTCTAGATCGAAAATCAAACCGTCATACTCGTGGTGCAGGTTCTTCATCGCATCCAATAAAAAGCGCAATTCAAGCATAGCAAGTGAAACCACTCAACCTGCGAGCATGAAGGCTCGCCTCTCTCTAAATTTCCGCTTTGAATTTACAAACAGGTCTATTTTTAATATGTTACGCTCTCTACGAAATGCATTCATCACTGGGATCGTCGTCATTCTGCCACTCGGCGTGACGATGATTGCCATACGCTTCCTGCTCGATAAAATCGGCACACCCGCCAGTAAATACTTCTTCTGGTTCCTCGACCCCGAGCTCAAATCGATGCCTATCGTGCAGGTCGGCCTTGAGTTCATTTCCGTGCTGGTCGTGCTACTGCTCATTACCTTACTCGGCTACGGCTCGCGCATCTTTATCGGCCGCATCCTCCTCAATAGCATGGAACTTCTGCTGGATCGATTACCTTTCGTCAGCACGGTCTACCGATCCGTCCAACAAATCGTGCAGACCTTTAGCCAGCAAAAGAAGGCGGTCTTCCAAGAAGTCGTCCTCATCGAATATCCGCGCAAGCGTTGCTACGTGCTCGGCTTCCTCACCAGCACCGCTAAAGGCGAAACACAAGACGTCACCGGCGAACATATCGTCAACGTCTTCGTGCCCACCACACCCAATCCAACCAGTGGTTTCCTGCTGATGCTACCCGAAGAAGACATCACACGCTTGGACATGGCGATTACCGACGGTATGAAGCTCATCATCTCCGGCGGCGCAGTGGTGCCAAATCGCGCGAGCGGCGAAGCCGTGCTGATTAACAATCCGGCAGAAGCCAGCGCCACCGCATGAGCGCACCCGCGGTGACCGAACGCGCGCTGGTGCTGCGCATCGCTGCCAGTGGCGAGTCCTTTCATAAAATCGACATTCTCACCGCTGAGAGCGGCACCTTTCTTTGCCTCAAGCGACTCTCGAAGAACCGCTCGCAGAGTACCGAGCCTGATCTGTTCGATACCGCCGACATACAACTGGAAACCTCAAAGCAGGGCACGGCTCGTTTCGTTAAAGACTACCAACTCGTGCACCGCCATAGCGCTATCGGCCAATCGTATCGCAAACTACAACACGCCTCCGATTTCTGTGCGCTCATTGCTCAAAATGGCCCACACATGGCCGACCCCGCAGCGCTCTACCATATTACCGAACGCACCCTAGACGCCTTCGCCGAACGCGCACTCCCAGCGATTGTTTTTCTAAAAGCGATCTACATCCTACTTAAAGACGAAGGCTATCCGGTGCGCGAAGCGTGGTGGCCTGAGCTTCCAGCTACGTTACGCGAATCAGCCAAGCAATTGATCAACCCACCAACTCCCGACACTGCAGCCGCCGAACAGCTGGAAGCGTGTGCACAGATCAGCCGCAACCTCTGCCACTGGCTCCGCCGCGAAACCGACTTAATGTTGCCAAGCAGTTTACAGTAGAAGCGTGTTTCCAGCCGCTTTCCTCATCCACTGCGCAAGCGGCAGGATGCCGCTTCTACTTTTTAGCCTACTGTTCACCCGCATTGTAGCGCTCGATCCATGCCGCGCTCCATTCCGCATAATCATCGGCCTCAATGTGAGCACGAGCCTGCGCCATTAGATCCAAGAAAAAGTGCGTATTGTGAATCGACAGCAAGGTGTGCGCCAGCAGCTCCTTCGCCATCACTAAATGACGCAAGTACGCGCGGCTGAAATTCTTACAGGTGTAGTTATCCGCCTCCATAATTGGCTTCGCGTCGTGCTTAAAGCGCTCGTTCTTGAGATTCAACACCCCATCCGGAGTAAACACCGAGGCATGCCGCGCGAGACGGGTCGGCATCACACAGTCGAACATATCCATGCCAAGGCCGACCATCTTCAACAACTGCGGCGGCGTGCCCACGCCCATCACATAACGCGGTTTTTCCTTCGGCATCACCGGTGCGGTCGCCGCAACTTGCCGAATCATCTCCTCTTCTGGCTCTCCGACGCTGACCCCGCCAATCGCATAGCCCGGAAAATCCATCTTTGCCAATTCACGACCACAATGTTGACGCAAGTCATCATAAATCGAGCCCTGAATGATACCGAAGACATGGTGCCCGGATTCCAAAAAGCCATCTGCCGTCGCATGCTCTAAAAATTCACCCGCCCAGCGAATCGTGCGCGCCACAGCGGCTTCGCACTCCTCCCGCTCACAGGGATACGGCGGGCACTCGTCCAGCACCATCGCGATGTCAGTATCGAGATCCTTCTGAATTTCGAAGCAATTCTTCGGGCCGAGGAACAACTTACGCCCATCGAGGTGCGAACGAAACTCAATGCCCTCTTCCGTGATCTTACGTAGCTTGGAGAGACTGAATACTTGAAAGCCACCGCTATCGGTCAAGATCGGGCCCTTCCAGTTCATGAATTTGTGCAGCCCACCCATTTCTTTTACCAGATCAGAGCCTGGACGTATATTTAGATGATAGGTATTGCCTAAAATAATCTGCGATCCGACCTCTTCAATCTGCGCAGGCGTCATCCCTTTCACTGTCGCCTGAGTGCCGACCGGCATGAAAATCGGAGTCTGAATATCGCCATGACGTGTTTTAAGGACACCACGACGGGCTGATCCGGATTCTTTGAGCAATGTGAACATGAGGAGGAACTAAAAACATCGACGGTTGAACGTCCAACATCGAATTGTTGATTTTTTAAAGGTCGCACAACTTCAGGCGGAAGGTATGCGAAGTTCGAAGTTGAATGTTCAAGGTTCGGCGTTCTTAGTCATCTTTTCTAATGAGTCTCGACATTCCAAGTATCCAACAAATTGACGGTAGCGGCCTGCGCTTTGCTATCATTGCCTCGCGCTACAATGAAGCGTTGGTCGACTCTCTGGTGCAACACGCCAGTGCCACACTGATCGCAGCAGGTGCTGGAGCCCCTCTAATCGAGCGCGTCCCCGGTGCCGCCGAGCTCCCCTACGCCGCTTCAGCCGTAGCCAACCACTCTCAATTCGACGCCATCATCGTGATCGGCGTCGTCATCGCTGGTGACACCAATCACCACGAGATCATCGGTGACAGTACTGCCTCTGCCTTACTCAGCGTCAGTATCGCCCAAAAAGTACCTGTCATTAACGGCATCCTAGTCGTCAACGACCTCGCACAAGCTGAGGCTCGCGCCGGAGAAACCATCAATCGTGGCAAAGAATTTGCCCAAGCAGCCCTCGAAATGGCTCAATTTACACAAAAATGGAAGACAACGAACCAGTAACCCGCCGCTCACAACGCCGTGAAAACCGCATGAGCACCGTGCAGTTCCTCTACCAATGGGAGTCGAACAAGCCGGAAGTCCTCGCGGACGACGTCTGCCAGTTCTTCGAGAATCAGGAAGAAGATCGCGCCTATTACGCCTTTGCCGAAGAGCTCGCGCTCGGAACCATTGAAAATATCGAAGTCATCGATGGCCACATCAACGAACACGCCAATAACTGGACCTTTGAGCGTATCGCCAAAGTCGACCTCGCCATCCTGCGTCTTGCTATTTACGAGCTCCTCTACCGCACCGACATCCCTCCGATCGTCAGCATTAACGAAGCAATCGATCTAAGTAAGATCTTCTCAAATCCGGACTCTAAGCGCTTCATCAATGGGATTCTCGATAAGATGAAGGACAAAATCACACGACCTCTGCGTAAGGCAGCGGACTAAGGAATCGACCGATGCGTAGTCTCTTTAAAAAATTCAAAGAGGGGCTCAAACGCCAGACCCCTACTTTCCACAAAGCTTTTGATGACGTCTTTTCCGGCGCAAAACTGGATCAAGACGCACTCGATCAACTCGAAGAAGCCCTCTACACCGCCGATTTCGGCGTCGAAACCGTAGAGGAAATCATCGAAGAGATCCAAGCCGCCTACAAAGCCGACAAGGAAATCCGCGGCCAAGACGCAGCCAAGATTGGCGCGACCGTGCTCACTCGTGTACTCGAAGGATCCGAAGGCACTGTAACCGTCGGCCAGCACAAGCCCGAGGTCATCTGCCTCATCGGCGTCAACGGCTCCGGCAAGACGACCACTACTGCCAAGCTCGGACACCTGTACCAGAATGAAGGATACAGCCTGCTAATTGGCGCGTGCGACACTTTCCGAGCCGCAGCCAACGAACAGATCAAACACTGGGCCGATAAGCTGAAGATTGACATCGTCGCCAGCCATCACGGCGCCGACTCCGCTGCCGTCGCCTTTGATGCGTATGAAGCCGCCAAAAGCCGAGGCCGCGACATCGTGATTCTCGACACCGCAGGCCGCTTGCACACCAAGAGCAACCTAATGAAGGAGCTCGAAAAATTAAAACGCGTCATCCAGAAACAAGACCCTGCAGCGCCACACCACAGTTGGTTGGTCGTCGACGGCAGTCTCGGCTCCAACTCGATTGAGCAAGCGCGCGTCTTCAACGAAACCTTCCCACTCACAGGGCTGATCGTCACCAAGCTCGACGGCACCAGCCGCGGCGGAGCACTTGTCGGAATCTACCGTGAATTGAAGCTGCCAATCTACTTCGTCGGCCTCGGCGAACAACCCGACGATCTACAACCCTTCTCGGCGAAAAACTACGCCAACGCCATTTTCGGAATTACTGATGACGCGTAGGGGCTTTGCTTGCAAAGGCCACAACTTCTATTTTAGCCTTTAGCCCTCTTCGAGATCGAGCAAGCTCGAGTCCACAACCACGACTAACATGAGCACCATCGCACCACTCACCGTCGAACTCGCCGACCGCGCGTATCCAATTCATTTCAGCGACAGTCTGAATGCATTGAAGCACGACGTCGCGGCCCTACGCGCGGCTGGCCGCAGCATCCGTGTGTTCAGTGATGCCAAAGTGCTTGCCGCCCAACCTGACGTCCTTGCTCAGGCCGGTTTCGAAGATACCGAAATACTCAGCCTGCCGTCCGGCGAAAAGACTAAGTCGGTCGAATTCTTCAGCCAAGCCCTCAGCTTCCTCGCGGGGCAATCTGCCAACCGCGACTGTGCATTATTCGCATTCGGCGGCGGCGTGATCGGCGACCTCTCTGGCTACGTGGCAGCCAGCTATCTGCGCGGCATTGATTTTTACCAAATTCCCACCACCCTACTCTCGATGGTCGACAGCTCGGTCGGCGGCAAGACCGGCATCAACCTCCCCGAAGGTAAAAACCTGGTCGGCGCATTTTGGCAGCCCAAAGCCGTCTATATCGAAACCCGCCTGTTGGAAACCTTACCATCCCGCGAATTCGCAGCAGGAATGGCAGAGGTCATCAAATATGGCATGCTCTACGACTTGGATTTCTTCAAGGAGTTGGAGCAAGTCAACACACTCACCGCAAGCTCTCCTGAACTCGCAGCCATCGTTCGTCGTTGCTGCGCGATCAAAGCAGAGATCGTCGCCGACGATGAAAAAGAGACCGCTGCGTCCGGCGGCCGTGCACTGCTCAACCTCGGCCACACCTTTGCTCACGCGATCGAGAATGTCGCTGGCTATGGCCAGTATTTACACGGTGAAGCCGTCGGCATCGGCCTCAACCTCGCCACCCAACTTTCGATCGAACTCGGCCAAATTGATGCCAGCGACATCACTCGTGCCAAGAATCTCATCGAGCGCTGCGGCCTCCCGACTGTACTCAAGACACCACTGCCGATCTCCGGCCTGATGGCCGCAATGCAGCGCGACAAAAAGAACCGGGGTGGAAAGCTGCGCTTTGTCAGCATGCAAGCCCTCGGGCAAGCCGTGACCACCGACGGAGTCGATGCTGCACTGGTTGAAGCACTCTGGAAAACAGTCGGCGCGGCATAATCCAATGCAGCCCAAAATCAAGCGAAGCAACGAAACTGAGGAATTCGAAACCGCCGAGCGCTGCTCGATTTTGGAAGTGTCGAACGATCCCGACGATCCAGCTGTTTCGATCGCCCGCGCACGCGTCAAGCCAGGCGTCATCACCGAATGGCACAAACTCAAAGCGACCGCCGAGCGCTATCTGATCATTGCCGGCCAAGGCCGCGTGGAAGTCGGTACGCTGGACGCAACTGATGTCAGCGAAGGTGACGTCATCCGTATTCCTGCTGATACACGCCAACGCATCACCAACACCGGCGACACAGATTTAATCTTTTACGCGATCTGCACGCCACGCTTCAAAGCAGCGCACTACCAAGCACTTCAACCGTAACAACAAACCCACGCAAGGCTTGGGCATCACCAGGATCAGCGCTATCGGCGCATCCGCAGCAGGCGACCAATTCCGAAACCCGCTACGGCTGAGATCGCGATGATCAGAAACAGGGGCAGCTGAATGTGCAACGCGATAAAACTCAGCGTCACTTCCTTGCTGTTTTGAGAGATCAGCACAATTAACAGGGTCAATAAAACCGAGCCGAGAATAATGCGAGTATTCTGCTTAGTCAGTTTCATTCCTGAATTCGAATAACAATAAATTGATTCGTGCCTGAGCTCCAAATATAGAGACGATTCACGCCCTCCTGCAATTGTTCTTTGAATTGCTCAGGCGTTGTCACTGCTGCGCCATTCACTTCAAGAGTTACCATTCCACGAGCCATTAGATCCGCATACGGAGATTCCGCGAGCACATCGCTAATTAGCACACCATCGACTTCATCTGGGATGCCGAGGCCTTTGCGACTGCGCTTATCAATCGCCTCTAACAGCACGCCATCGAGAATACCCTGCTCCACCTCAGAGCTCGCCACTGAGCCACTCAATCGCCCGAGTACCACTGACAACGTCAGCTTATCATTGTGACGAATCAGCGCGACCTCTACTTTGCGCCCCGGGCGCATCTGCGAAACGACCAGGCGGAGCTGGGGTGCCGACTCGATCTCTACATCATCGACTTTCAAAATAATATCGCCGTGCCGTATTCCGCCTTTTTCTGCCGGCGAGCCTGCTTGCACTTGATTGACCAACGCACCACGTGTGGATGGCAAGTCAAAGGCGTCTGCCAAGTCTGGGGTCAAGTTCACCGGGATTAATCCGAGCAAACCTCGTGGCACTTCGCCCGACTCGATTAGGTTCGTCACCACATTCAGCACCATGTTGGTCGGAATCGCAAAGCCGATGCCGATACTCCCGCCCGAACCGGAGACAATCGCAGTATTAATCCCAACCAACCGACCCGCAGCATCGATCAATGCTCCGCCAGAATTCCCTAAATTTACTGATGCATCGGTCTGGATGAAATTCTCATACGCACCAGGTCCGAGAATACCAGACGAATCACGCCCTAGCGCAGAGATGATTCCGCGCGTAGCGGTTAGGCCGACGTCCAACGGATTACCAATCGCAAATACAATATCGCCGACGCGCAGCTTGGCACTATCTGCAATCGTCACAATCGGCAGTGCCTCGTCGGGCTCGATTTTCAAAATTGCGACGTCAGTCTTCTCATCGGATCCGATCAGAGTCGCTACATACTCGATACCATCACTTAGGCGCACACGAATCTCATCTGCCGCTTTGCCATGGTGTACTTGCACCACATGGTGATTTGTCACGATGTAGCCATCCTCTGAAATAATCACTCCGGAGCCCACCCCGACTCGCTCGAGACGCTCTTTTTGATCGAGCTCGGTGTCTGGCAATGGACGTCCCCACTGGCGAAATAAATCCTGAATGCCCTGCGGCGCACGCTGGTAATACGACGACTGAATGATTTGCGATGAATATACCGCTACAACCGATGGTGTCGCCTTTTCCAGCACATCGGCATACGATACGACTGGCATCTCACCGATCGCTGTGACCACCCGCTTATCTTCGATGACTCGAAGCTCCGGATTTTTTTCTGCCACACAGAGCGACGAGACAATGATACCGGTAAAGAAGATAAAGGAGGTAGGTTTCATATTAAGTAGTTGGTTTCGTAACTTCGACAGAAGTCAATCCACTCGGTTCCGCAAGAGCAACGCTTTGAAAAAAGAAAGGTAACAAAAGGGGGCGCGGCGTCTCCCTAAAAAACGCATACGCGACCACAGCTGTATGTATACCGCTTAGGGACAAGCGTCACTACCAATCAAAAATACCGAGGCATCTTTAAACGTGCATTTATTAGGAAAGAAATAGTAAAGTGCTTAATATTCAAGGTATTGTCTTCCTGTAGTTCCTCACCCCCAGAAGTAGACACAACCACCCTCATTGCCTCAACCAGCAGATTTACTGATTTTATCATGTTATCACTCTCGACTACCACTGGCTATGCAATCCGTGCGCTGAGCTGCCTAGGCCCTCCCGATGGTCCGCCAATGCTAGTCAAAGACATCGCCGCGCAATCCGACGTCTCAAATTTCTATCTTGCAAAGATAATCAGTCGCCTGAGTGAAGCGGGGTTGGTCAAGAGTAAGCGTGGTTACTCTGGTGGTGTTCAACTCGCCCGCCCAGCGGAACAAATCAGCCTACTGGACGTGAGCCGCGCAATCGAGGGCGAAGAATGGACTGAGAGCTGCCTGCTAGGCATAGCACAATGCTCCGACGAGCACGCCTGCCCGCTGCACCACTTCTGGAAGAATACGCGATCCGAGATCAGGAAAAACCTAGCCGAGACTTCGCTGAAAGACTCGGCAGAATTTGAAGCCCATCAGAAAGAAAACAGTATTTCCTAATTCTAGAAAGAGGCAAAAGTGAGTGGCTCAAGAACAGCCGGTTATTTTGGGCAATTAAGCTTCCGAAGGTAAACGTCGCCCACATCAGCCTTGCAACGAATTAAATTCGCTCCCCTAACGCTAATCAATCCTCGTATTTAATCTTCGATTACCTTAACAATTAAAGAAGTTATTTGTTTTGCAGCCTAAACACACAAGCACAAGGAATGAAGACCTCCCTCAACGCAATTGACCAAGCTAAAGTTCTCATCGTAGATGACGAGCCTCACAATCTGCAACTAGTGAGTGAAATATTACGCCTAGAGGGCATGCCCGTAATTCTTGCGATACAAGGAGACGAGGCCATAGAAATAGCCAGAGAGCAACAACCCGCACTCATCTTACTGGATATCATGATGCCAGGGCTAGATGGCCTAACTGTGTGCAAAATACTCAAGTCTGACAAAGCAACCAAATCGATTCCAATCATATTCTTAACCGCCGCCACCGAAGTAACCGACTTAGTCAGCGCCTTTGTTGCAGGCGGTGTTGATTACATCAAAAAGCCTTTTATTCGAGAAGAGTTGCTCGCCCGCGTTCAGACACACATCAGCCTCAATCAAGCGCGCCAACAACTTAAAGCACTCTACCAGCAAAAAACAGATCTGCTAGCTACACTCGCGCATGACGTTAAAAACCCGACAGGTGCGATCGAGGGCTTAGCGACGCTGATGATGGAGGACATCAAAGAAGGCAATCAAGACTCGCACGAATTCTACTCGATGCTAGAACTCACACAACAAAGCGCCAGAGGTATGACTGATTTCGTCAACGACATTCTCGACGAGGAGACGCGCAACCAAGGTGAGGTCCCTGAATTTACAAAAGCTCAAATCAATGTCGCAGAAATTGTCGCCCACTTGGTGAAACTAAATGCCGTTCAATCGAACGAGAAGGCAATTCGCCTAACATATGAGCCGACATTTAAGCCAATGGTGCATATCAGCCGACGTATTCTAACTGGCATGTTTGATAACATCATCAGTAATGCCGTTAAATACTCGCGTAACAACTCGGAAGTCATCGTTCATCTAATGCCATCTGAATCGCAACCCAACGGCTTCCGTTTCGAAGTTCACGACAGTGCCAGTCTGATTAGCCCTGAAAACCGAAAAGCACTCTTCAAGAAATTCACAAAAGGCACCGCAGTCCCGATTGGTAAAAGCTCTTCTCATGGAATCGGCTTAGCGATTGTAAAGCGCTTAGTTGATCTGCACAATGGCGACGTCGGCGTGCGAGAGCGAGAGGATGGCGAGGGCAATGTATTCTACCTAGAAATACCTCTAGAATCGTAGAGTGCCACAGAAACAATCCCGAAAAGAGTTATCCCACTCAATCAGCACTGCATAGCTGTCTTTCAATTGACTTGATTTTAATCGCAATGCCTATGCGCACTTAATGGGCTCGCATAAAAGCCTTGATTGCGGCCGGAGTCGGCTCGACTGCGTGCTTCACAATCTCGCGGGCTTTCAATGTCTCCAATGATGGATGTGTTGAATCTTGTCCGATCGATTCCACAATTGTATCTGGGAATTTCGCCGGATGCGCAGTCGATAAGACGAGCTGTGGGCCATCGAAATCGCCAGCAAACCCACACGCAGTATGCGGATCGGCTACATAGCCGTATTGCTCATAGACACGCTTGATGATCGCACCAATCTCAGCGTCGTTTGTGCGCGAGCTGCTAATGCCGTCCGACTTAAAGTCTTCAAACACGTATTTACCCGTTTGCTTAAAGGTGCTGATCACTTCGCGAACCTTAGCCGAATCGCAATCTTCCGCGTAGTAAAGGAAGCGCTCGAAGTTGGAAGCCACCTGAATGTCCATCGACGGAGCCAAGCTCGGTGCGACCTCATCCAACTGGTAAATTCCGGATTGGAAGAGTCGGTGTAAAATATCGTTTTGATTGGTCGCCACACGGAAACCTTTGATCGGCACACCCATGCGCTGCACCAACCAACCAGCTAAGACATTACCAAAGTTACCCGTCGGCACCACGAAAGTGACGTCCTCTCGGATCTCCGCAGGTAGGCGGAAGAAGGCAGATAAATAATACACGCACTGCGCCAAGATCCGAGCGAGGTTGATCGAATTAACCGCAGAGAGACCAACTTCAGCCGCGAACGCACGATCCTCGAATACAGTCTTCATCGCCGCCTGCGCGTCATCAAAGCTGCCTTTGATCGCTAGGGGGAAGACGTTATCCGCCCCAGTGCAAGTCATCTGACGCTCCTGCAGTGGCGACACACGGCCATCGGGATATAGGATGAAAGTCTTCACTCCAGTCTTACCAAGTAACCCGTGAATCGCCGCCGCGCCGGTATCGCCAGAGGTTGCGCCCAGCACAGAGATCGGATTTCCAGTACGAGTGATCTGCGCTTCGTAAAGATTGCCTAGAAATTGGAGGGCAAAGTCTTTAAACGCCAAAGTCGGCCCATGAAACAACTCTAGGACGAACAGATCGTCGCTCAGTTTTTGAATTGGTGCGATATCCGCATGATCAAATTTTGTGTATGAACGCTCGACGATACCCTTCAACTCGGCACGGTCGATATCAGTGGCAAACACCGCCATAAAGGCTTCGCACAGTTGCGCATAGCTGAGCGACTCCCAATCTTTGAGAAAAGGCGCTAGATCAGGTAGTGTCGCGGGTAGATACAAGCCACCGTCCGGTGCCAGCCCTTCGGCAATCGCCGTCGAAAAAGAAACAGGAGGCACTTGGCCACGTGTGCTGATGTATTTCATAGCAACAGAGTTCTGAATTCAGAGCAAAAGAGTCAATCCACAATTGAGCACTGCGGCGCAGCGTGTGTGACTTCCCGCTTCAGCACAGCCAGCGGTATTCTCGGAATATTAACACGCCTAGGCGTTAAATATGAGTACCATATCAAGCGCAAATCCCACAACCTCACCTCAACGGCGACACTACTGTAAAGGTGCTATGGACTTTGAACTAGAAAGCCTCAGCGCTAATTCCACCAAACCGATTGCCAAAACCACGGTCTTCATCGAGACGACGCAATTGCCCTCATACACCTGCGATGTCGCAAAAGATCTGCTCAAATGCGGTGATCGCATTTTCCATCAGCTTGAGGTCGAAGCCCTCATCTGGCGCGTGCAAATTATCAATCGGCGTAAACAGGCCAATCATCAAGGCATCCAATCCCGCGCGCTTATTAAAATCGGCAATCACTGGAATGCTGCCCCCTTCACGCAAGTAGATCGGCGCATGACCAAAGCATTGCTCAATCGCGCGGTCCGCTGACTTGAACGCACGCGCCAAGGCTTCCGGTTGATCCGCTGGTGTATTCGGACGCTCCGGTGGCACCGCGAGATACGCTTCTGCGACTGGCCCGCGGCGTACCTTCAACGTCACTCCTGCGGGGCACAGCGCCTCAATCGCAGCGACGACTTGATCTTGTATCTTATACGGGTCTTGGTTGGCAACTAAGCGGCAAGTGACTTTAGCAAACGCCTCGCTGGCAATTACTGTCTTCGAGCCTTTGCCCTGATAACCACCACCGATACCATTAAACTCAAGGGTTGGCCCAAAGCGTACAGCCTCGAGCGGCGAGAGGCCATTCGCGGGATAAAATGCGGGCACATCGAGCATCGCTTGATAGCTTTCGACTGTTTCTGGGTAGCGTTTTAATTCTTCGCGTTCCCACTCTAAAACTGGCAGCACCTCATCATAAAACCCGGGCACATTCACGCTGCCATCTGGATTATGTAGCCCCGCGCAAATTTCCATCAACGCTTGCAACGGATTATACACTGCGCCGCCATGGATCCCTGAATGCAAATCGCTCTTCGGCCCGCGTACTTTAATTTCCAAATCAACCAGGCCACGCAACGCGGTGGTAATGACCAGCTGCTCGGTGTTTGGGCTGCCGGTATCGGAGACCAAAATAAAGTCTGCCTTTGAGATGCGTTCGGCATACGCATCAAAGAACTTCGGCATACTTGGGCTACCGATCTCTTCCTCCCCCTCGATCACATAGGTAATGTTGAGTGGCAGATCTGGATGCTTCGCCAGCACACGAGCAAGTGCCGACATATGCACGATTGTCGGCCCCTTGTTATCGGCAGTGCCACGACCATAAAGTCGCCCCTCGCGCACTTCGGGTTCGAACGGCTCACTGGACCAGAGCTCAAACGGGTCGGCAGGTTGCACATCGTAGTGCCCGTAGATCGCAATGTGCGGCCACGCCGGATCGCCAAAGCGTTCGGCTAACAGAATCGGGTGCAGCGCCGTCTCCACTACTTCGACCGTGAAGCCAATGTCTTGCAGCAGGCCAGTGGCATATTCACGCGCCCCCTTCATGCCATCCGCATACGCGGGGTCCGTCGAAACGGAGGGGAAACGAATATATTCTTTAAGAGCTTCGATTGGATCCAACATGCGCCCTAATTTGCGTTGTCCCTCTCACAGGTCAAGTGAGCACATTGAAATAACGTACCACCCTGAGATAAACTAAGTCGCTACGGTTATTTGTAGCGAGCGGGTTTATCCCGCGATTCCGTGCACCTGATCTTCGTCAGCCCGTTCCAAACAAAACTCAATCACTCTCGCCCAAGGCCCACTTCGAATATGCGGGAGCGACTTGTTCAGCGCGCACGACGACCCACTCCGGCACATCGTAAGGATGCTGCGCTTCGATATATGCGAGTAGTTCTGCACTGCGCGCTGCAGCGAATTTGACCATCAGACGCCATTCGCGCTGAGACTGAACTGCGCCTTCCCATCGATAGACCGACTCCACACCCGCATCAATTTGCACACAAGCGGACAGCCCCGACTCAACTAAGCTCTGGGCAAGGCACTGCGCCGCGGCTTCTGAAGCCACCGTGGTCCAACCAATTAATAAAGTGTCTTTCATTCAATGTTCGACGGTGAGCGTTCGATACCTCCTCTAGCGGTGATCCCAAGGTAACTTCACCTGCACGGGTTTGTGATCCCACACCTCGAAAGGCTCAAAGATCTTACCGGGATTGAGTATTCCTTTTGGGTCGAGCGCATCTTTTACCGCTCGCATCGCCGCGATCTCAGCCTTACTGTGTTGCAGTTCCATGAATGGTGCTTTCGCCAAGCCCACTCCATGCTCGCCGGTAATGACGCCGCCGAGATCGACCACTTTCTGCATGAGCTTTTTGATGCCTAGCTTCGCCTTGACTGCATCTGCAGCATTTGAACGATCATACATAATATGCACATGCAAGTTGCCGTCACCGGCGTGGCCGAAAGTCGGCGTAGCTAGGCCGATCTCTTTTTTCAACGCGATGGTATATCGAATAAGCTCTGCTTGCTTTTGAATCGGCACTACTACGTCTTCGTTTAATTTGGTATCCGCAATCGAGAACATCGATTGCGAACAGGTACGCCGCACCTGCCACAGCGCTTCGGCCTTAGCATCAGTGCGAGCCTCGCGATGCGCCAGCGCACGGCTCTCCATGAACTCTAGTAATCGGCTACGTTGCTCGCGCACCTCAGCAGGACGCCCATCCACTTCGATCAATAAAATCGAAGCGCGCGGGCAATCGTCAAAAATCAAATGACCGGTGTAACGCTCCGCACACGACACGGATTGACGGTCGAGAAATTCGAGAATCGACGGATTGAGCCCAGCATCGAATAGAGCCACCACGGCCTTCAGTGCTGCCGCTTCGGACTTGAAAGCGAACATGCCAGTCCAGCGCTTTTGCGGTTTCGGGATAAGCTTCAAGGTCGCGGCAGTGATCACGCCCAGAGTCCCCTCAGAGCCGATCAACAAATCCCTGAGGTTCAGCCCTGATACGTATTTTTTAAGTGCTAGACCTAGTTTAAAAGGACTGCCATCGGCATAAAAACCTTCGAGGCCGAGTACATAATCGCGGGTCACACCATACTTCACACACCTCAGGCCACCTGCATTGCAGGCGATATTGCCGCCGATGGTAGAGTATTTTTTCGACGACGGGTCTGGCGGATAAAACAGACCAACCGCTTCGACTTGATCCTGAATTTCAGAGGTAACCGCACCCGCACCAGCTGTCACCATACGAGACACAGTATCGATCTTAATATCGTCGAGAGACGACACATCCAAGACCCACCCTCCGTACAGGGGCACAGTCGAACCCGTCGCAGACGAACCTGCACCTCGGGCAGTCACAGGAATCGTATATTTATGAGCGAGCTTGAGCACCGCGCCGACCTCGGTAGCGGTTTGCACTTTCACCACCGCATCAGGCAAAAATGAAAGGCGCAGGTTATCTAGGGACGCATCGAAACAGCTTTTTTCATCTACAAAGACACGCCCAGGTAATTTTCGGCGCAAGGCCTTCATTGCCGTTTGGCTGGTGACCTTGTTACCACTCTCTGGCTTTCGACTGGGTTGACGACTCATATTACTCACAGGGTATACTTGATATTATAGTGAATTCAACCACATCTACGCGGAACAGTTCCACGGATGTGCATCTTTCAGTGTGCCGAGAGATTTTTGACTAAGATGTACGCCAATTCGCTACGTACGAACGGCAAGCACCTGCATATCTAGTTCGATAGTGAAACGCGCGCCAACTCGATCCTCGCGGTTCTCAGCATACACTTTACCACGATGCAACTCAGCGATCTCCTTACAGATTGCGAGACCGAGTCCTGTGCTCGTCTCATTGCCAGTCGGTTGTACCGACGTCTTTCCAAAATGAGTAAACAGCTTATGCATTTCATCCTCGGGAATACCAGGGCCTTCATCTTCGATCACGATTTTAAAGATCCCATTCACTTGTTCGGTCATCACTCGGATAAAAGCGCCAAAAGGCGAATACTTGACCGCATTGCTTAACAAGTTATCCATCAAACGACGGAATTGAGCCTTATCGAGCATCAACAGGTCTGGCATGCCGCGGTCGTCTAATTCCAAATTAATAGACTTCTTATTCGCGGTGAACTGATAAATATTGAGCGAGGAAGAGATCACCTCGCGCACCTGACAAGGCACTGCTTCCGAACGCTCTTCGCCACTTTCAATAACCGATAGATCAAGCAATTCATCGACCAAATGCAGCATCGAGGCTGAAGTCGATTGAATCGTATCTGCAATTTCTTTCTGGTCATCATTGAGTGGACCACTCTCCGCAAGGAACTCTGAAAGACCACGAATCGAGGCCAACGGATTGCGCAAATCATGCGAGGCGACACCAATGATGCGATTTTTTGCGAGGTTGGCTTTCTTTAGGCCATTGATAAATTCGCGTTGAAAGCGCATTAATACACGCATCTTTAAGTGATTCCGAATACGAGCCAATGCCTCGTGGCGATTGATCGGCTTTGCGACATAGTCACAGCCGCCCGCATCGAGCCCTTCGACGATCGAACTGGTGTCGGAGCGGCCCGTTACAAAAATAATCGGCACATGCTTCAACCCCGGCATCTCCTTAATTTTCCGACAAGTCACAAAACCGTCGATACCATCCATGATAACGTCGAGCAGGATCAGATCTGGCTCATGCGCTTCGATACACTCAATCGCACTTTCGCCAGAATCAGCCTCATCGACCACGAATCCACTGCGCTCAAGCACACGGCGCAATAACTTACGAATGATCTCGTCGTCGTCCACGACAAGGATACGGGATCCTTCGGTATTAATTTCTTCGGTTTGATTCACTCAGGCGATAGGTAATGGATACGACAAGTAGTCAGTAAAAGAGCTTCCATAGCTCAAAGTCAATCAAAGGGACTCCTCGCGGAATATTCGCAGACGCTTTAATATTGCACCCAAGCGTCCCCTTCGCATTTTCTCACGGCTATGCTTCAAGCTGGTATCGTAGGTCTCCCCAATGTGGGCAAAAGCACACTGTTCAACGCTCTTACGCGCACGCGTAAGGCTGAGTCGGCAAACTATCCGTTTTGCACGATCGACCCCAACGTGGGCGTCGTTCAAGTGCCGGATGCTCGCTTGGAGCCTCTTCGCGAGATTTCCAAGACGAATAAGGTCATCCCAGCCGCAATTGAATTCGTCGATATCGCCGGCCTCGTCGCTGGCGCGAGTAAGGGCGAAGGCCTAGGGAACAAGTTCCTCGCCAACATCCGCGAGGTCGATGCAATCGTGCACGTCGTGCGTTGTTTCGACGATGACGACATCATTCACACCCTGTCCGGTATCGACCCGCTGCGTGATATCGAAGTGATCAACACTGAGCTCATCCTCGCCGACATCACGTCACTGGAAGGCCAACAAGATAAGCTCGTGAAGAAAGCGCGCGGTGGTGATAAAGAAGCCGCCGAAAACGTCGCACTTATCGAGCGCCTGCTGCCACACCTGAACGAGACCAAGCCAGCGATCACGCTCGACTTATCGGACGACGAGCAGGCCGCGCTCAAGCGCCTCTGCCTACTTTCAGCTAAACCAGTGCTCTATGCCTGCAATGTTGCCGAATCAGACCTCGCCGACTACTCGGGCAATGCCTACGTCACCGCCGTCGAGAAATTTGCCCACGAGCACCACGGTGCAGGCACCTGCGTCGTCTCCGCATCCGTCGAAGCCGAGCTGATCGACTTTGACGACGCAGAAGCCTCGGAGTATCTAGAATCACTCGGCGTACAGGATTCTGGCGTCTCGCTGCTCATTCGTGCGACCTACGATCTGCTCGGTCTCGCCTCCTACTTTACTGCGGGCGTGCAAGAAGTGCGTGCATGGACTTTTAAAAAAGGGATGAAAGCACCGCAATGCGCTGGCGTCATTCATACCGACTTCGAATCCGGCTTCATCAAGGCCGAAGTGGTCGCCTACGACGATTTAATCGAAGCAGGCAACGTCGCCAAAGCACGCGAAGCTGGCAAATACCGACTTGAAGGCAAAGAATACGAATTTAAAGACGGCGACGTGACACTCTTCCGCTTCAACAACTAGGCGACTTCTCGATTCCACACGGCCGTTTTATTACCGCAGCAGCCTAATCATCGCGATTAGCCCGAAGAATAGAAGATTCGCGCAGTTGACTAAATCGAGACTCACTTGCACTTCTTATGCTCACTATGATCTCGCGAATTTACTACCAAAACTTTCAACGTCTGCCACTCATATTAGCCGGCATCGCAGCACTCTGCTTGAGTGGTTGTGATCAAGCGCAACCAGTGTCCTACCAAATTCCGAAGGAGCAACGCGCCGACACGATACCGACGATGGCCGCGGCAAGCACGCCGGAAACGAGCCCCCCAAGCAAGATGAATGTGCTGCCCGGCATGCAACAAGCCGCCAACGCAGCTGGCCAGGTCGACTTCACCACTCCCGAAGGCTGGGAAAAACTCGCTGCAAGCGGCATCCGCAAAGCGAATCTCAAAGTCACCGCCGACACTGGCAGCGCCGAAATCACCATCCTCACATTCCCTGGTGATGTCGGTGGACGCCTCGCCAACATTAACCGCTGGCGCGGTCAAGTCGGCCTCGAAGCAGCCACGG
>JAFMHF010000011.1:33469-39824 GCA_017854655.1 Puniceicoccaceae bacterium
TGCTTCAATTCTTTGCATCCCTGCGGCTCACCGTCGTCCTGCTCGCGTTGTCGATGGTGCTGATTTTCTTTGGCACGCTCGCGCAAGTCGAAACTGGCATCTGGAAAACACAGAAGGACTACTTCGAGAGCGTTCTAGCGATCTGGGCTTACCCCGAAGCATGGATCGCATACGATCAGCTCTACTGGCTGCGCATCCCGATGCCCGGTGGCTACTTGCTCGGCGGCATGCTGCTGATCAATCTCGTAGCCGCCCACGTCACTCGGTTTACATTAAGCGCCAAGAAAGCCGGCATCTTCCTAATCCACATCGGCCTGATCCTGCTACTCATTAGCGAGTTACTGACCGACGTGCTCTCTGAAGAAAGCCAAATGCCCGTCGATGAGGGCGCCAGCAGTAACTACTCTCAAGAATATCGCGACAACGAGCTCGTGTTGATTGACCGCATGCATGCCGATTTCGACACCGTGCATAGCATCCCCATTGCACTACTCAAGCCAGGTAAAACTGTCGCCGTGCCAGAGAGTCCGCTGACCATTCGTACCGTCAGCTACTATCCGAACGCACAAATCGGCCGTGCCCAAGAAGGTGCCGCGCCAGTCGAGTCTCCAGCAAACCAAGGTGTCGCCGTTAAGATGAACGTCGTCGTCACACCGACTGCGGTTACATATGCGGAGAATCAGATCAACACCGCCACTGCTTACGTCGAAGTGCTCAGCCCCGAGGGTTCACTCGGCATCTGGTTGGTTTCGAATGTCATCGACGATCGCTTTCCACCGCAAATGGTGACTCTCGGCGAACAAAGTTGGGAGATCGTCCTCCGGCTGAAGCGCCACTATTACCCATTCGAAGTCGAGTTGGTCGATTTCTCCCACGAGAAATATCCTGGTACTGAGATCCCTTTCAATTACTCCAGTGAAGTCATGGTACGCCACAGCGATACCACCAAAAATCAAAAAGCGCTGATCTATATGAATCATCCGCTGCGCTACGAAGGCCTGACTTTTTATCAAGCCTCCTTCGCCAACGACGACCGCACCTCGATCTTCCAAGTCGTGCGTAATCCAGGCTGGATCCTGCCCTACGTCAGCGTACTGCTAATGGGAGTGGGCATGCTCGTCCAGTTCGGCATGCATTTCTTTAAATTCCTCAAAAAACGCGCTACCGTCTAATGAAGAAATTCGCTTTCACTCTGATCCTGATCATCGCTGCGCTCATCGTCGCATCCGGATTCAAGCCAGCCACTAACACCTCGGACTTTGATGTCGCCAGTTTCTCTGAACTGCCGGTGCAAGTCGGTGGCCGCATCAAACCGCTCGACTCGGTTGCGCGTAACACGCTGCTCGTGCTCGCTGCACGTCAAAAAGTCGTCACGCCCGAAGGCGTGACACTCAGTCCGATCGAATGGTTCATGGACCTGACCATGCGTCCTGAAGTGGCCGACACCTATCGCGTGTTTAAAATCGAGTTCCCAGACGATCTTGGCATCGCAGGTCTCGCACAAAAAGGCCAGCGCCACTACGCCTTCAATGATCTACTGCCACACTTCGATGAGATCCTGCGACTCTATAAGGAGATCAACCCTGAACCGAAAAAACGTAGTCCCTACGAGCAACAAATCGCCGATCTGAACGACGGCCTCACACTCTATCACCGGGTAATGCACTCGTTGCACCCGGTCGGCGCCCCTGAGCGCCTTGATCGACTCGTCGATGAATATCAGAGCTACATTAGCAGTATAGCACCAGGACTCGTGGCCCTCCGTCAACAGCAATCGGGAGAGGACTACGATGCCGAACTGCTCAGCAGATTCATTCAGTTTGGCGACGATTATTTGAAACTTTCGAAGACCGCTTATCTGCGCGTCGTGCCGCCAATCGCGCCCGTCGACCCACTCGACGACTGGAAAAATATCGGCTTGGAATTACTCGACGTAATGCGGGGCGATGACCTCAGCCCTTACGTGACGAGCTACGCCAGCCTGACAATGGCATATCGCCTGGATCAGCCCGACATGTTCAACAAAACCGTCGAAGAATTACGCCAGCGCTTTATCGGTGATTTTCCGAACGATATTGGTCGTGTGCATTTCGAACGCGTCTTCAACCAAGCGCAGCCGTTCTACCTTTCGATGCAGCTCTACGTGCTGATCTTCCTGACCGTCTGCATCTCATGGCTGCGCTGGCCTGCGCCGCTGGCCAAAGCGGCATTCTGGGTGCTATTGCTTGCCTTTACTGTACATACTTTAGGGCTGATTGCTCGCATGTACATTCAAGAGCGCTACGGTGTTTTTGTGACGAATCTCTACTCTTCTGCGGTGTTCGTCGGTTGGGGTGCCGTGCTGCTCGGAGTGATCCTCGAAAAGTTCTATAAGAACGGCGTCGGCGCGGCGATGGCTTCGCTGGTCGGGTTCTGCACGCTTATTATTGCGCACCACCTATCCATGAGCGGCGATACGCTTGAAATGATGCGCGCGGTGCTCGACTCCAACTTCTGGCTAGCGACGCACGTCACTGTCATTACATTCGGCTACTCCGCTATGTTCTTTGCCGGCGCACTTGCATTGATTTTCACTGTACTCGGACTATTCTCCAAGCGCTTCAGCAAAGAGTCGGCCAAATCCATCGTCAGTATGGTGTATGGTATCACCTGCTTTGCCACGTTGTTTAGCCTGGTGGGGACTATCCTCGGCGGCATCTGGGCCGATCAATCCTGGGGTCGCTTCTGGGGCTGGGATCCGAAAGAAAATGGCGCGCTCATGATCGTGATCATGGGTGCCATCGTGCTACACGCCCGCTGGGGCGGAATCGTGAAAGAGCGCGGCCTCATGGCTTTGGCTATCTGTGGTAGCATCGTGACCGTATGGTCGTGGTTCGGCACCAACCTACTCGGCGTTGGCCTACACGCCTATGGCTTTACCAGCAGTGGCTTCTGGTGGACGATCGGCTTTGCCGCCAGCCAGATCTTTTTCATCTGCCTAGTGAACTTACCTTGGCGCTACTGGCGCAGTGCATTCGGCGAAGATAAGAACCGCCGCGAACGCAAAGGAATCCTTATCGCTGCCCAAGAGAGCGATAAAGCTTAATTGGCGCGCGCCTGACGAGGCGATAAGCTCGTCGCAGTCGCCCCTGCAGGGGCATCGAATAGCGACTCAAATACGACACGATTCGGCCGAATTTTAGTGAACGCGATGGTGTCATTTAACGTGCCATCAAAGTAGAGTTTATAACCCATTGGTAGACGAGGAGATGCCGTGGCTTCAGGCGGCGCAAAGTGAATTTCAAGATCCACCAAATCTGTTCCTCTCAGAACTTGAGCCCGGCGATAGACTTCCTCATAGCTCTGCTGGTCGATATAATGATAAATAGGAAACGGCAATAGCCCACGACTCACGACCACCGCACAAACGCGCCCTTGCCATTGCTCATCAGGCAAACGCTCCAACACCGAATCAAGCCGGTAATCAAGTGACTCATGGGCATGATAGCTCCATGCTAGGTGTGCGAGCGAACTCTCAAACAACGCCACCCGCGTGAAGAATCCGACTTCGTCTTTATTTAAATTTAAAAAGTCTGTCTTAACCCATCCTTGCTTTCCATTATAGCCAAACGCTGCGGTGTACTTGAAATCAACACCCTCTGTTTTTAATGTATACAGATTTGGGCAACGCGCCATTGCAACCAATTCACAGGTCGTATTTTCAGTCGAGGCCATGCCATTCACAATCAAAGACTTTACCTCACTGAGCTGTGTTGCCTTTAAATGTTTCTCCAACAGGGGCACCAGTGAAGACTGCGATGGCAGCCTGCTATTTGGCTGATCGACGCGCTCACTGACCTTTGAATTCGCCATCATTGCAGTCGGTGCTGCAACTGTTGCAACGATAGGCGCACTGCCAGCCAGCAACAAAAAATACAGCAACCCGACGATACCCCCAACCACAATCGTTACTGTCCCAACTACAAAAAGCACCGTTCGCTTAGCGACTTGTTGCCCTAGGATATCAATATATTGCGATGATTTCATTTTAGATTATATTTTGGAAAACGGCCAAAAATGACCATTAGCAATCTGTATACGACAAGCACCTAACAAATAAAAGCATTAAAGCATAACGCATTCGAGTTGCTATAATCCATATACACAAGCCGGCAGCTTCGACACACGAACTACACCTGATTCGCCACTTGCGGCAGGCAGACATTAACAGACAGCCCGCTACAATTAGCCGCCGTTTGCCTGACGCTCCATCTCAGCGAGCTCTTCTTGAGCTTTGGCAACACGCGCCTGTGCTTCTTGAATGCGTTTTGCTCGCGCTTGAGAATCCTCATAAGCTTTTTTCTTGGCAGCCAACTCTGCTTCGAGGCGTGCCGCCTCACGCTCTGCCGCGCTAACATCGGACGTGGTCGAATTACGCGCAATCTCATCGCGCACTCGCTTCGCCTCCAAGGCTTGAATTTCTTCTTCCAGCTTCACCTGAGCTTGGGCTTCTTGATCATACTCATACTGCCGCTGAGCCTCGGCGGCTTCAAGCTCCTCCTTGTTCTGGTCATACTTGCTACCACCCAATCCACCCAGTGCAGCACCCGCCGCTGCACCCACCGCCACATTCGTCCCACTACCGTCACCGAGCTGAGACCCAATCACAGCGCCAAGAATCGCACCAGCCGCCACGCCGACATTACGCCCCGTATTGCCACTATTAGAAGATGAACATCCGCTAAGAAGTATCGCAGCGCATAAGAGAAGAGGAGTGAGTGTAGCTTTAAACATAACTGGACACTATTGTTTAGTAAGGAAATTGCAATATCGAGAATAAATCGCAGGATGAGGGGGTAAATACAGCCACAGGCTTAGTCAATTCGACTCCGACATCACCAATTTGTTTATATTATTGCGAGGCAGCGCGCCCCGATCCCCACATACAACACGACACCTATGAGTTTACGAAATCCCGAACGCGGCCTTTTCTCGGTCAAAGGCCTCATTTTCAGCCTCGGCCTGATCGCCTCCTTTATCTTCGTCGGTGTGCTCTACGGCGGACTAATCCGACCAGCCGCCAATAAAGCCGCACTCGCGCAAAGTTATGGTGTCGAGGGTGCCGGCTCAGCCTCGGGGATCTTCGTTATCCTTAAAGATTACGAGCAACAAATCTGTATCTCCCTCTTCCTCTGGGGCATGATGATCCTCATCTATAAGTTTATCCTCGTTCACTCCGAAGCGACCGTCCTCGGACGTTTCGCACCAGAGAGCGAAGGTATCGAAGCCGAACCGGAAGTCGACCTACTCAGCGGCGCACGCAGTATCTCCCGCGAACGCGCAGGTAAACTCTCAGAACAAATCGACGAAAAGAGCGCGCGCGCCGATCTCAAAAATAAAATTCTCCCCTACGTCATGGCCCGTGGCCTCGAACGCTACCACATGACAGGTAACGTGCCCGAAACCACCGAGACCATCATGGGCCGACTCGAAGTCGCCTCCGAACAACAGGAGAGCGAACTGTCCATGCTGCGCTATCTCGTTTGGGCAATCCCATCCATCGGCTTTATCGGCACTGTCCGTGGCATCGGCGTCGCGCTGCACCGTGCGGACGAAGCCCTACAAGGCGACATCTCCGGCGTCACTAACGCACTCGGCGTCGCCTTCAACTCGACCCTCGTCGCCCTCATCATCAGCATCGTACTAATGCTCCTGATCCACCTCCTGCAAAGCGGACAGGAAGGCCTTATTCTGCGCGTCCAAACCTTCTGCCGTGAGCAGATCATCGATAAACTCTACGACCGCGATGAAGAGGACGCCCCCCAAATCGAGATTGAGATTGAAAACGCCTACGAAGAGCCTTTGACAGACGACGGCGCTTCCCTCAACTAAGCACTCACCCACACTCCGCGCGTAGCGCGGTCACTCAATCAATGAAACGCCGAGAAGCACAAAGCTCCGCACTGTCATTTATCGACTGCATCTGTTGCGGTTTCGGTGCCGTGTTGCTGCTGTTTATTCTCACTGCCAAGAGCCAGATCATCGACTCGCAAGAAGAAGCCACGCAATCCCTCGCCGCTGGAGAAACCCTGCAACAAGCGATCGAAGCCGCTGAGGCCAAACAAAAATCTCTCGAGAAAGACATTGCCGCACTTGATCCGCAACCTGATGCCTATGCTACCAGCGTCGCGGAGCTTGCCGCCGAGCAAGAGCGGCTCGCCAAAGCCATCGAAGATCAAACCAAGGCACTTGCTACACTCGATACCACAACGGAAACCGTCGATGCCGTGGCAGGACTCGATCGCCCATCCGCCGACCAGAGCTACTTATCCGGGTTACGCCTGCGCGGGCCACGTGCCATTATTCTACTCGAAAA
>JAFMHF010000012.1 GCA_017854655.1 Puniceicoccaceae bacterium
AGGCGGCGATGAGCGCCTTGGGTGGGCAGTTCCCACCTATTCGTGTTGAAGATGTCGACCTAGGCAATAATCGGTTGCGAAAGTTCCAGAGCGACCCTGAACTTTTTAAGGAATATCAATATCTGTTCGCCTCGATCAATTGGGATAACTTGGAGCGTGGCCTGACCTTTATCGCAGACAAGATGAAAGTCGATAATAAGGCGCTGATTAAGGAGTCAAATGAGGTGGATGAAGAGGGCTATCGGCAGATTGGTGTGACGCTGGATTGGTTGAAAGCAGTGCAACAGCACTACAATTCGTATGTCGAATTGGCTCAAGCG
Source organism: Puniceicoccaceae bacterium (assembly GCA_017854655.1). Lineage (GTDB taxonomy): Bacteria > Verrucomicrobiota > Verrucomicrobiia > Opitutales > Coraliomargaritaceae > Lentimonas. The sequence continues at coordinate 321 of JAFMHF010000012.1, forward strand.
TATGTCGATGCGAAGAATCGCTTCCTCCAAGCGCAAGCGGGGTCAGCATCGACGCCGGTAGAGCCGGCTGATTGGGATGCCTATGTCGCTATGTATGCGAATACCCTAATTATGGATATCTCGGAGCATCTACTCGGAGCGGCTTTTACCGCAGAGGACGGCTCGTTTGTAGTTAAAGGACACGGCATCGTCATTGTACGTGTGGAATTGGGGTTGGGTTCGGTCTACTTCTTGCTTGATTCCGATGGGGAACAGCGAGTGCAAGTCGAGGAGCTGCAGCAGCCTTAATGTATCAATGGTGTAACAATGTCTGTTTCACCCTTGAAACTTATCAGGCCTTATATTGTCTGAATCATTTCGTGCATGCCGGATTGCGCGCATCGAGTTGCTCAGGCTAGTTGCGGCACTTTGTTCCTTCACTTGCCCAAAGGGCACCCAGTTGTTCTTTCACTTGCCCAAAGGGCACCCAGTTCACTCACCCTTCGCTTCACTCATGGCAAACCTTCGGTTTACCATCTTCGCACTATCGTGCTACGTCAGTCACCCCTGCGGGGCAAACCGCAGACGGATCACCATCTCCGCGCAACTCGCGCTTCGTCACTTTCACTATTTTTCTCACTGCCATTCTTCATATGACTCAAAAACGCATCATTCGCATCGGTCTTCTTGGTTTCGGCGTCGTCGGCCAAGGCGTCTGGAAAAATATCGAGAAGAACCGCCAAGCTCTGGAGTTTCGCCTTGGCGCTCAGCTCGATATTACTGAAGTGGTGGTGAAGAATGCATCGAAGCCGCGTGAGGTGTCGGTGCCAGCGGAGTGCTATTCGACCGATCCGACGCGAGTCGTGGACAATCCCGAGATCGATATCGTCTGCGAGATGATGGGCGGCACTGGCGAGGCGCTCGAACTAACCCGCCGTGCGCTCAAGCAGGGTAAGGTCGTGGTGACTGCGAATAAGGCACTGGTTTGTGAGCATGGCGAAGAGTTGTTCAAAATTGCGAATAAAAATGGGGGACACTATTTTTACGAGGCATCGGTTGCAGGTGGTATTCCAATCATCAAGACCATTCGCGAGGCACTGGTGGCAAATCGTTTTAAGCTGATTTTCGGTATCCTCAACGGCACGTCCAACTACATCCTCACGCGTATGGAGCGTGAGGGGCTAAGTTTTGAAGAGACGCTCGGTGATGCGCGACAGCTCGGCTATGTTGAAGCTGATGAAGCACTTGACCTCGATGGTATCGATGCAGCTCACAAGGCAGTGATCCTCGCCTACCTCGCGCATGGTAAGTGGGTGAAGCTCGATGAGATTATTTGTGAAGGTATCCGTGAAGTCTCCGGCACAGACATCGAAATCGCTGGCGCTCTTGGCTATAAAATCAAGCTGCTCGCGGTGATTGCGCGCGACTTTGAGGCGAACAAATTGTCTGTGCGCCTGCACCCGGCATTGATCGCGAAAAGCGAGGTAATCGCGGGTGTGGATGAGGTCTATAATGGCGTCAGTGTGACGGGCGATGTGGTCGGCACAACGGTGCTGATTGGTCGTGGTGCTGGGCAGGATGCGACATCTAGCTCTGTGATTAGTGATATCGCCGATGCGGTCTTTATGATTCAAGGTGCGCCGAAGCCAGTGATTTCGGAAGAGGATGAGGAAGTTTACCGTCAACTTGCAGATGGACTCGAGCTGGCGGTTCCTGCGGATCTCGCCGGGCGCTATTATTTACGCGTTCATGTGAAAGACGAAGAAGGCGTGCTAGCGAAGATTTCAAATATTCTGGCCGCGCACCATATCAGTTTTGCGACGGTTAATCAGAAGGAGTTGGCCGATGGCACCGCTTTAATTATGCTGACCACACATGAAAGCAACGAGACTGCAGTGGCAGCTGCAAAGGCGGCGCTGACTGCTGAAAGCGTAGTTGTTGCAGCGCCAGTGAGTTTGCGCATCTTCGAGCCCAGCGATTAAGCAGACGCGGAGGGGGTTAATTTTACGCATTGCCTCTCATTAGTTACGTTGTTTTATATATTTGCCTGATGAGATGGCTGATTTTATTAATCGGGACCTTATACTGCTTCGGCCAGTGTTTATATGGCGAGACGTGGTCTTTAGTCGATACGAAGGGGCGAGAGATCGTCGTGGATCAGCTTTTCTATGATGGAGTGCACCTATCAGTGCGCCGTGTGGGTGCGTATCAAAAGTTGAAAATCAGACCTGATACGTTATCGAAGGAATGTTGGGCCGAGCTTAATGAGAGCATGGCTAAGACCGCGGCGATTTCGCTGGAGGTGATACGTCGGACGAAGACCTCGACGGACACTGATCGAGATTCTACTTCGGGATATTATACTTATTCTAGCGAGAAAAAGAAGATTCAGAAAATGAGCTATTTTGAGATGAGCCTGCGCTCGTCGTCTTATTTTGAGACCAGCCTGATGATTGAGTATTTTATCATCTCAGAAGACGAGGTCGATTGTGGTCGAATTTCTAAGAAGATATCGTTTTCCGAGCCAGTGGAAACCAGCGTTTCGAAAGCGATTTCTCATACTGAATATGAATACAAATCCTCGTATGGCTATAAGTATAGCAGTAAGGCGGGTGACAGTAAGGCGGGTGTCGTGGTCTTTGTCCTCGATGTAGACGGTAAGGAGATGGCTCGGTATGCTACTTCAAACAAGCTATTGAATGAATTTCAAAGTCTGGAGCGTGGCCTGCGGTCTAGGATGAATGGTTCCAATGAGAGCAAGGGGAACGGCGGATCGAGGCAGTCAGCTGCGGTTGATCAGATGACGGTCGATAAAGACTTACTGTGAATCGTCCGAGGTCGGTGTCTTTCGTTGGGAGGTATTCTCTTTGCCTTCTGTAAGTCTGGTCTTGAAACTTGCGATACCTAGTATTCGCTTCGGCTCTCTCTTTACTTTCAGATTTTTTAGCTTTTTTAAAAATGGCACTCATCGTTCAAAAATATGGCGGCACATCGGTTGGCGATGTCGATCGCATCAAGAATGTGGCCCGTCGGGTTAAGGAAACACGTGACGCGGGCAACCAAGTCATCGTCGTCGTTTCCGCTCGCTCGGGGGTGACCAACGATCTGATCGCTCGTGCCAAGGCGCTCAACCCGACACCAGACGAGCGTGAGATGGACATGCTTCTCACCGTCGGTGAGCAAGAGACGATCGCTCTAACTGCGATGGCGCTGCATGCTTTAGATGTGCCAGCGGTGTCTCGCACCGGAGCGCAGGCAGGCATCTTGACCGACCCCGCACACACACGTGCCCGCATCACCAGCATTTCGGGTGGCGATATTCAAGCCCAGCTCGATGCGGGTAAGGTCGTCATCTTGGCCGGCTTTCAAGGTCACTCGGCCGATGGCCAGATTACCACCCTAGGTCGGGGTGGCTCTGATCTCAGTGCGATTGCGATCGCGGCGGCGCTGAACGCCGACCTTTGCCAGATTTGCACCGATGTGGATGGGGTGTACACCGCAGATCCGCGTCTCGTCCCAGATGCGACCAAGCTCGACGAGATCTCCTACGAGGAAATGCTCGAACTCGCCAGCAGCGGTTCGAAAGTCATGCAAAATCGCGCCGTCGAATTTGCGCAAAAGTTTAATGTCATATTTGAAGTCCGCTCCAGTTTTAACAACAACCCGGGAACTATCGTGAAAGAAGAAGCAGCCTCTATGGAAGACGTCGTCGTGAGCGGTGTCGCACTTGATAAAAACCAGGCAAAGATCGTTGCTAGTGATTTGCCGGATCGTCCCGGCACCGCTGCCAAGCTTTTCAAAGCCTTGGCCGATGCAGATATCAGCGTCGATATGATCGTGCAGAATATCGGACGCGATGGTAAGGCAAACATGACGTTTACCGTGCCACGTGAGGATATTTACCGTGCCGAAAAGGTCGTGAAAGAATCATTCCCAGACGAAGCCAGCGGCAAACTATTTGAAGCCAACGATATTGCTAAGGTCTCTGTGGTCGGCGTCGGCATGCGCTCGCACTCTGGGGTCGCAGCGCAGCTTTTCGATGCACTGGCTGGTGCGAGTATCAATATTCAGCTGGTTAGCACCTCTGAAATTAAGATATCAGTCGGCATCGATCCAACAGATGCAGCAGAGGCGACACGTGTGGTGCATGCAGCATTCGGGTTGGGACAGTAGTTCAGCCGAAATCGACGAAGCCGTCCTTAGGCAGTCTATAATTTCCCTGTTGATGCAGCGCTAGCACGCCAGCAATACTTAGGTGTGGCAGTTTTGTTATTGTCGATGGGGGCTTGAGTGTCATGGGTGATTGTTCGGGTTCTTATTTGTTATGCAGATTCAGTGGAGCAAATCTTTCTTTTTTGGTCTCGTCGCCGTCGTGGTTGCGATGCTTTGCGTTGCGTGTGGGCAGGATGAGCGATCGGAGGGGAGCGCCATTGCCGTGTGGAGCACGGTGCAGCCGCAGAAGTATTTTGTGGAGCGTGTCGGTGGTGACTTGGTGTCGGCTGAGGTGCTGGTCCGTCCTGGGCAGAGCCCCGAGATGTATGCCCCGAGTGTCGCGCAGATGGCGCAGTTGGCGCAGGCGGATGTGTATTTTGGCATCGGCATGCCGATCGAGAATCCTTTATTTAAGCGGATGCGCTCGTCGATGACGGGTGTACGGTTAGTGCAAACGGGTGACGAGATTCTGGAGTATCAAGATCATTCGGCGTGCGCACACGGGCACCATGATCATGGCGAGAACGATCCGCATATTTGGATGGATCCAGTGCGGATGATCGCGGTGGTCGAGCAGATGCGAGATGTGCTGATCGAAGTGCAACCCGATTCAGCGGCGGTATTCGGTCAGAATGCGGATGCGTTGATTGCTGACTTGGTTGAGTTGGATGCCGCAATTCGTGGGCAGTTGGCGCTGTATGCGGGGCGGGCGTTTTTTATTAACCATCCAGCGCTGGGGCATTTTGCCGAGCGCTATGGTTTAGTGCAGCTGTCGATCGAGGAATCTGGTGCGGCACCGTCGGCTGGGCGAGTCGCGGATTTGATTGGTCAGGCGCGTGAGTCGCAGGTCGGAGCGATTTTCACACAGCCTGAGTTCGGGCGCACGACGGCGACGATTTTAGCGGATGCGCTGGACCTCGATGTGGTTGAGTTGAATGTATTGCCTGTAGAATATATAATTGGGATGACAAGAATTGCGGATGCACTGGAGGAGGGCTTTGCGCGATGAGTGATTGTGGTGCGCATACGAACTGTGGCTGTGAGTCGCATTCGGGAGAGCCGGTGATCTGCTTTGAGGGGGTTTCTTTTAGCTACGGGCGCTCGCTGGTGGTCGAGGATGCCGACTTCGACATATATAAAGGGGAGTCGGTTTGTGTGGTGGGCCCGAATGGTGGCGGTAAGTCGACTTTGTTGAAGCTGATGCTGGGGCTGTTGCAGCCAGATAAGGGCAGGGTGCACTTGCTCGGCGATACCCCGAAGCGCTCGCGTTCGCGGGTGGGGTATGTGCCGCAGCATATTGATTTTGACCCGCTGTTTCCGGTTACGGTGCTCGACGTGGTGCTGATGGGGCGGTTGGAGCGGAGCACTTTTGGCTTTGCTAATCGCAGGGATACGTCGCGAGCGCTGGAGGCACTGGAGCAGATGGGCTTGGCGGATCGAGCGCAGGACTCGTTTGCAGTACTTTCGGGAGGGCAACGCCAGGCGGTGTTGATCGCGCGGGCGTTGGCAGCGGAAGTGGATGTACTATTGCTGGATGAGCCGACCGCGCACGTCGATGTGGCTGCGGAGGAACGCTTGTTGAACAGCTTAAAGGCGCTGAAGGAGGATTTGACCCTGGTGACGGTGTCGCATGATTTGGCCTTTGTGTCGCGTTCGGTACCGAAGGTGGTCTGCGTGAATCGCTGCGTGCATGTGCATCCGACGACTGAATTGACGGATGATCGCTTGCGGCAGCTGTACGGGTTTGAGGTGCGCATGGTGCAGCATGATCATGAGCATCTGGATAGTCATGGGGGGCATCATCATGGGTGAGTTCTTTAAGGCATTGTGGAATCCTGATTTGGCGTTCTTACGCTATGCGCTGTTTTTGGGGCTGATTGGTAGCATCCCGCTCGGCGCGGTGGGCACCTTTGTAGTGGCGCGGCGTATTAGTTATTTAGCGGCGGCGATTGCACACTCGGCGCTGGGTGGCATCGGTGTGGCCCTGTATTGCCGGGCCGTGTTTGGCTGGGAGTGGTTGCACCCGATGCTGGGAGCGCTGCTAGTGGCATTAATCGCTGCGGGCTTGATCGGCTGGGTGTCGTTGCGATCACGGCAGCGTGAGGATGCGTTGATTGGTTCTATTTGGGTGACGGGGATGGCGGTTGGCCTGCTGTTTATCGCGCGAACGCCGGGCTATATAGACCCGATGGCGTATTTCTTTGGTGATATCTTACTAGTGACGACCGCGGATCTTTGGATCGCAGGCGGCGTGGGCGCGTTGATTTTGGGGATTCTGGCGATTTGGCACCGGCAAATCATTGCGGTGTGTTTTGACGCCGAGTATGCGTCGCTTCGAGGGGTGCGTGCGGATTGGGTCTATATGCTGTTGTTGATGCTGACGGCGCTGACGGTGGTAATTATGGTCTCGTTTGTTGGGATTGTTCTTGTGATCGCACTGCTGACGCTGCCTCCAGCAATTGCGGCAATCGGAGCGCGTAGCCTATGGCGCATGCTATTTGTGGCGATCGTGCTCAATATTGCCTTCGTTTTTGTCGGCTTGGGGCTGAGCTTTTCGCTGGATCTGCCGAGTGGGCCGTCAGTAATTCTGATCGCGGCGATGACCTATCTACTGGCGAACGGCTTTTTGCGGCTTTTCAGTGGGCGAAATGCCTGTAAATGAGGGGTTTAAAAGTAGTGCCGTTTTTTTTGAATTAAGTGTTGACGGGTCTAGTAGTGGGGAGCATTTTCGCGGACTTTCATTTTCCACGCTGTCCGTGTGGGAGATGGAATAGCTCTTTTCATAGTCTTTGCTAGTGCGCCCTTGTAGCTCAGTGGTAGAGCGCATCCTTGGTAAGGATGAGGTCGGCGGTTCGATTCCGCTCGAGGGCTCCAGTATAAACATAATCACAATCTCTTAACACTAAATCACATCAATCATGGCTAAGGAAACATTCGAAAGAACTAAACCACACGTCAACGTCGGCACTATTGGCCACATTGACCACGGTAAAACAACTACAACGACTGCGATTCTCAAGGTTCAAGCAGACAAGGGCCTTGCTGAGTTCAAGTCTTATGCGGATATCGCAAAGGGCGGCACAGTTCGTGACGCGACAAAAACTGTCACGATTGCTGTTGCACACGTTGAATACGAAACAGAAAAGCGTCACTACGCACACGTTGACTGCCCAGGTCACGCTGACTTCGTTAAGAACATGATCACAGGTGCTGCTCAAATGGACGGCGCAATCTTGGTTGTTTCTGCTTCTGATGGCCCAATGCCACAGACTCGTGAGCACATCCTTCTTGCTCAGCAGATTGGTGTTCCTACTATTGTGGTATGGCTTAACAAAGTCGACCTGCTTGACGACGAAGAGCTTCTTGAGCTCGTTGAGATGGAAGTCCGTGACCTCCTTTCTAAGTACGACTACCCAGGTGATGATATCACGATCGTGCGCGGTTCTGCGACTGCAGCTCTTGAAGGTAAGCCTGGTGGCGCTGAAGCGATCACAGCACTCATGGATGCGATCGACAATGATGTTGCTGAGCCTCTTCGTGAAACAGATAAGCCACTCCTCATGTCTGTTGAAGACGTTTTCTCGATCACAGGTCGTGGAACAGTTGCTACAGGTCGTATCGAGCGTGGTGTTGTTAAGGTTGGCGAAGAAATCGAAATCGTCGGTCTTGGTGATACAATGAAGACAACTGTTACAGGTGTTGAAATGTTCCGCAAGCAACTCGATCAAGGTCAAGCAGGCGACAATGTTGGTATCCTCCTTCGTGGTGTTGATAAAGAATCTATCGAGCGTGGTCACGTGATCGCTAAGCCGGGTTCAATTACACCGCACACGACTGGTCTGGCTGAGCTATATGTCCTGACTAAGGAAGAAGGCGGCCGTCATACACCATTCTTCGACGGCTACCGTCCGCAGTTCTTCTTCGGCACTGCCGATGTCACTGGTATCATCAAGTGCCCAGAGGGTGTTGAGATGGTCATGCCTGGTGACAATCTTACCGTTACTATTGAGCTTGGTAAGAAGATCGCGATGGAAGCAGGTCAACGTTTCGCGATTCGCGAAGGTGGCCGTACCATCGGTGCCGGACGTGTGACTGAGGTTATTAAATAATCTAAGCCAGACCGATTCCAGTTTCCGCCGAGGGCTCTAAAGGGGCTCTCGGCTTTACTGTCTTAAACAGCACTATAGTTGAAAAACCACAGGAGAGTAGTTCAATTGGTAGAGCAACGGTCTCCAAAACCGTAAGTTGTGGGTTCAAGTCCCTCCTCTCCTGCCATTTTTACATCAAATGAAAAATCCATTCACAAGCATTCGTCTTTTTTACAAGGAGACGATGACCGAGCTCAAAAAAGCCACTTGGCCGAGCAAGACTGAATTGCGAGATTCGACAATCGTCGTGCTTATCGCGACTGCAATCCTTGGCTCCTTTATCGCGCTGACCGACTTTTCGCTCATGAATGGTGTCGATCTGTTAACCTCTTGGGTTCAGTAGCACGTCGCCAAATCAATATCGATTTCAGGCAACTTTAATTTTTTAAGATCCAGACGTAAATATGTCTAATTCATTTTCAGGCCCCAATTGGTTCGCTGTTCAAACTCTCTCTAATCAAGAGGGTAAGGCTAAGAAGTATCTCGATAAGTTCATCGCGATCGAAGAGATGGAGGACTATGTCTTTGAAGTGCTCATGCCTACCGAGACGGTTTCGGAGGTAAAGAGCGGCAAGAAAAAGACCATTACGCGTAAATTCTACCCAGGCTATATTTTTGTTAATATGCGCCTGTATGATGATGACGGCAATTTATTGCAAAAGCCTTGGTATTTCGTTCGTGAAGGCCATGGCATCATTAATTTTGTTGGTGGTGACCGTCCGAATCCTCTCAAGCAGAGCGAGATCGAGCGCATTATCAATCAAGTCCAGGAAGCCGAAGGCAAAGAAAAGCCTAAGATCGAATATGAGATCGGTGAAATGGTTAAGGTCAACGATGGTCCATTCATGAACCTAGTTGGCAAAATCGAGGAAATCGACCCTGACAAGGGTAAATTAAAGGTTTCCGTATCTATTTTCGGGCGATTCACGCCTGTTGAACTTGAATACTGGCAAGTCCAGAGAACAGAAGAAAGCTAAACAGCCATGTCTAAAAAAGTAATAGGACAAATTCGCTTACAACTGCCAGCAGGTGCAGCTAACCCAGCCCCTCCGGTTGGTCCAGCTCTCGGTGCGCAGGGTGTAAACATCATGGGCTTCTGTAAGGAGTATAACGCGAAGACTAAAGACCAGGCAGGCATGATCCTCCCTGTTGTCATCACAGTCTACGCCGATCGCTCCTTCAGTTTCATCCTGAAATCTCCACCAGCAGCTGTCCTTCTTAAGAAGGCTGCCGGTATCGCAAAAGGATCGGGCGTACCAAACCGCGACAAAGTCGGTACGGTTACACGCAAGCAAATCCTCGAAATCATTGAGATCAAAAAGAACGATCTGAATGCATCCGATGAGGACGCTGCTTTCAAGATTATCGCCGGCACTGCCCGTTCGATGGGTCTTGAGGTCGCGGGCTAATTTTTAACCACACAATATAACTACTATGGCCACCCAGCAAATCAAGGGAAGCAAGCGCTATCGCCAATCAGCCGAAATGGTTGACTTGGAGAAGACCTATCCGGTCGCAGAAGCGTCTGCGTTACTAAACAAACTACCGAAGGCGAAGTTCGACGAAACCGTTGAGCTGTACGCAAATCTTACGGTCGATCCTCGCAAGAGTGATCAAATGGTGCGCGGCACTCTTCAGCTTCCTCACGGCAGCGGTAAGACTGTTCGCGTAATCGTATTCACCGAAAATCCTGAAGAAGCTATTGCAGCGGGCGCGGACGAAGCCGGCTTCGATGATCTTATCGAGAAGGTAATCGGTGGATGGACAGACTTCGATGTCGCGATCTCCACAACCAGTGCGATGAAGAGTGTCCGTAAGGTGGCTCGTGTGCTTGGACCTCGTGGTCTTATGCCGAATCCAAAGTCCGGTACTGTGACTGACGACGTTGCGGAAGGCATCAAGCTAGTGAAAGCTGGCCGCGTTGAATTCAAGATGGATAAGACTGCAAACGTCGCCATCGTCGTGGGCAAGCGCTCCTTCACCCCAGAGCAAATCGTGGACAATGCAGAGGCGGCTATCAATGCCCTCAATGACGCACGTCCTCAAGGCGCCGCTGGCAAGTTCATCAAGTCGCTCGCATTGAGCTCGACTATGAGCCCCGGGATCAGCGTTGACGCTGCATCTTATAACAAGAGCTAAGGGAGACTGACATCACATGAGACCAGAAAAGCAATATCTCGTTGAAGAGGTGAACCAACACCTCGACAAGTCCGATTACGTTTACCTCGCTAATTACGAGCGTATTACCGTGGAAGAAATCGCAGAACTGCGTGCCTCTCTTGCAGAGCACAACGCTGAGTTCCACGTCGTTAAAAACAGCATTTTCGGTGTCGCAGCCGCAGCCAAGGCACTCCCTGATCTCAGTGAGCACTTGACTGGTCAAACTGCGATCATCGTCGGTGGTGAAAACCCATCCGGAGTCGCTAAGGTAATTGGTGCATTCTTCAAGAAAAAGGAAAAGATCGACGTTAAAGCCGGTATCCTTAACGAGAAGGCACTCACCAAGGAGGAGATCGCAGTATTGGCGAAACTTCCAGGACTCGAATCGCTCCGGGCTCAACTCCTCGGACTTCTTACGCAGCCTGCGACCGGATTCGTCCGCGTTCTCAATGCTGTTCCGCAAAGCCTACTCTACACTCTCCAGGCCAAGGCCGAAAAAGACGGCGAGTAGTCCTCAAATCAATTTCTGGTCGTCCATCCCTTGGATGGGCGGCCTTAAAATAACCAAAATAATCCGGTTAGGAGGATTTCCCCTCTTAAATATCCCAACACTTGGGGTGCTAACCAATTGAAAGGTATAACATCATGGCAGATATCACAAAAGAACAAGTAATCGATTTCCTCTCAGCACAAACAGTGCTTGAAGTGGCAGATCTCGTTAAAACACTCGAAGAGAAGTGGGGCGTAAGCGCTGCTGCTCCTGTCGCTGTTGCCGCTGCAGGCGGTGCTGCTGCTGCAGAAGCTGTTGAAGAAAAAGACGAATTTGACGTCATCTTCGTAGCTCCTGGCGACAACAAGATCGCTTCGATTAAGGAAGTCCGCGCTATCACAGGCCTCGGTCTGAAGGAAGCTAAGGACCTCGTTGAAGGTGCACCTAAGCCTGTTAAGGAAGGTGCAACTAAGGACGAAGCAGAAGAGATCAAGAAGAAGCTCGAAGCTGCAGGCGCTAAGGTCGAATTAAAGTAATCGGATACCCATTCCAGCTCATATTCAATAGCCCACAATTTTCACAGTTAGGCGAGCTCATCCAAATCGGGTGAGCCTCGCCTAGCTGTTTTTGTCTTTTAGCCGCCCCTAGGTCGGCACATGTTAGTCTCACACTCTTTTTAACCGTCATCGGACATCCGCACTATGTCAAAACGCATTAATTTCGGTAAGCTCAAGGAAGTTATCCAGCCACCCAATCTGATTGAAAATCAGATCGATTCCTTTACGGAATTCCTTCAAATGGATCTGGCTCCTACGCAACGTAAACAAGTGGGCCTCGAAGCCGTATTTTCCGAGGTGTTTCCCATTGAGAGTTATGACAGTCGCTGCCATCTCGAATATGTCAGCTACACTGCAACACCTCCACGCGAAACGGAGATCGAAGCGATCCGCGAGGGTGTTACTTACTCTGTCTCATTGTATGTGAAGCTTCGCCTCCGCGAAGAAGACCACATCAAGGACGAAGAGATCTACATGGGCGAATTGCCGATGATCTCCGAGCGCGGCTCATTCATCATTAACGGCGCCGAGCGCGTTATTGTTAGCCAACTCCACCGTTCGCCTGGTATCGCTTTCGAAGAGAGCGTACACACCAGCGGCAAGGTACTGCATGCCTTCCGTATTATTCCAGACCGTGGCACCTGGCTCGAAGTACAGTTCGATCAGAACGATCTTCTGTATGTTTACCTCGATCGTCGTCGTCGTCGTCGTAAGTTCCTGCTCACCACGCTGCTGCGTGCGATGGGCTACAGTTCTGATGCAGACATTCTTAATCTTTTCTACGAGTTGGATGAGATCACAGTCGCTGAAGCGTTGAAGCGTGACTCTGTCTCGAACCTCGTGCTCACCGAAGACATCGTTGATGCGGATAAGGGCGTTGTGCTTGCACGTGCGTTTGAACCCCTCACTAAGACGATCGTTCGCTCATTCCAGAAGGCTGGGTTGAAGAAGGTCACTACGATCGACACGACTGTTGATGATGGTGCCATCATCCGCTGCCTCAAGAAGGACCCCACTCAAAACGAAGAAGAAGCGCTTAAGGATATCTACAAGCGACTTCGCCCGGGTGAGCCCCCCACAACTGCAAATGCCAAGGCATTGCTCAAGCGTCTCTTTCAAGATCCACGTCGTTATGACTTGGGTCGCGTGGGTCGTTACAAGCTCAATCAGAAGCTTGCGATGGACACCGATTTGGACTTCCGCGTGATTAGCGCTGAAGACGTAGTTGAAGCGACTAAGTATCTCACGCGTCTTAAGCGCGGTGATGGAATGCTCGACGACATTGACCACTTGGGCAGTCGTCGTGTGCGCACCGTGGGAGAGCTTCTTGCGAACCAATGTCGTGTCGGCCTGGCTCGCACAGAGCGCCTCGTTAAAGAGCGTATGACACTTTATGATCAAAGTGTTGACTCGATCTCTCCGCAGAAGCTGATCAATCCGAAAGCTTTGAGCACTGTTATCCGCGATTTCTTTGCGCGTAGTCAGCTCTCTCAGTTCATGGACCAAATTAATCCGCTTGCTGAGCTCACGCACAAACGCCGTCTGTCCGCTCTCGGACCCGGTGGTTTGAATCGTGAGCGTGCCGGTTTCGAAGTGCGTGACGTTCACCCGTCTCACTACGGTCGTATTTGCCCGATTGAAACACCGGAAGGGCCGAACATCGGTCTGATTAACTCGCTATCACTTTACTCGACCATCAATGAATTTGGTTTCATTGAAACTCCATACCGTAAGGTTGTGAATGGTCACGTAACTGATGAAGTCGAATACTTGAACGCCGACCAGGAAGAGCCGCACATGATTGCGCAGGCAAATTCCGAACTCGACGACAAGAGCAATCTCGTTGGGCGCGTCACATGCCGTAAGCGTGATGAGGTGCTCGAAGTCGAAGGTAAAGACGTGAACTACATGGACGTGTCTCCAAAGCAGCTGATCTCGGTTGCTGCGGGTATCATTCCCTTCCTCGAGCACGATGATGCGAATCGCGCGCTCATGGGGTCGAATATGCAACGTCAAGGTGTGCCATTGCTTCAATCGGAGGCGCCATTTGTTGGCACCGGTATTGAAAGCCGTGTTGCGATCGACTCGAAGACAGTCGAAATCGCAGACATCGACGGAATTATTGCTTCAGTTGACGCCAACCACATCGTGCTGACTTCGGATGGTGAAATTCCGAAAATGAAGGAGTTGGTTACAGATGCGAAGAAAGGCATCTTCGTCTACAACCTTCGTAAGTTCATGCGCTCGAATGCCGGCACTTGCTTCAATCAGAAGCCAATTGTCGCCAAAGGCCAACCCGTTAAGAAAGGCGACGTGATCGCGGACGGTGCGTCCACTGATAACGGTGAGCTTGCAATCGGCCGTAACATTCTCGTGGCGTTCATGCCGTGGAATGGTTATAACTTCGAGGATGCGATTCTTATCTCCGAGAAGATCGTTAAGGACGACATCTTCACCTCGATCCACGTGGACGAGTTTGAAGTCACAGCCCGTGATACGAAGCTTGGACCTGAAGAAATTACACGCGATATTCCTAATGTGGGTGAAGAGGCTCTTAAGGACCTCAACCACGACGGTGTCATTCGTGTCGGTGCGGAAGTGAAGCCTGGCGATATTCTCGTCGGTAAGATCACTCCAAAGTCTGAAACTGAGCTCGCTCCAGAAGAAAAACTGCTGCGCGCGATTTTCGGTGAGAAGGCCGCTGACGTGAAGGATTCTTCACTCGTGGTGCCATCAGGCGTTCGCGGGATCATCATGGACGTAAAGGTTTCGGCCCGTGTCGATGGTGAGCCAGAAGAGCTTTCCGCTTCTGATCGCCGTCGTCAGGTTAAGAAGATCAACGAAGAGTATCGCTCGCAGAGTGATAAGCTCCGTGAAGATCTGACTGAAGCGCTTTCTAATATTCTATTGGGGGAAAAGATTCCTCTGGATGTCAAGAATGGCGATACAGACGAAATCATCATTCCTGCGAATCGTAAGATCACGAAGACATTACTTCGTCGTCTTGCAGCTGTCTCCAAGCATATCGAGATCGATCCTTCACCGGTGAAGATCAAGATCATGGAGATCGTCAGCAACTACCAAGGTAAGTTCGACGAGCTCGACTACGACCGTGAGCGTAAGATCACCGGTGTTGAGTCTGGTGAAGATGCAGATCAAGGCGTTGTGAAGAGTGTTAAGGTCTACATTGCTAAGAAATGTAAGATGCAGGTCGGCGATAAGATGGCTGGTCGTCACGGTAATAAGGGTGTTGTCGCTAAGGTTGTTCCTGAAGAAGACATGCCACACTTGCCAGACGGCACTCCAGTTGAGATCTGCTTGAACCCACTTGGTGTTCCTTCTCGAATGAATGTTGGACAGGTCCTCGAGACTCACCTCGGTTGGGCTTGTAAGAAGCTCGGCATCAAGGTGGCGACTCCAGTGTTCGACGGCATTAGTGAATCACGTGTCCGTGAGTATCTCGACGAAGCAGGCCTACCGACGACTGGTAAGAGTGTCCTCTTCGATGGTCAGTCCGGTGAGCCACTCGCTCAAGAGGTTGTGGTTGGATACATGTATATGTTGAAGCTCAATCACCTTGTGTCATCCAAGATCCACGCTCGTGCGGTTGGTCCTTACTCCCTCATTACCCAGCAACCGCTCGGTGGTAAGGCACAGTATGGTGGTCAGCGTTTCGGGGAGATGGAAGTTTGGGCACTTGAGGCCTATGGCGCTGCATACACATTGCAGGAGCTCCTCACTGTTAAATCCGATGATGTTGCAGGTCGAACACGCATCTATGAATCACTCGTTAAGGGTGACAATAGCTTGCATGCCGGCACGCCTCAATCGTTCAACGTTTTGATGAAGGAAATTCAGAGTCTCTGTCTTGACGTTCGTCTCAGCTCCGACGGTAAGTTCACATCCAGCACTGTGCTTGATGCGTCCTGCTAAGAGTATCGTTTAAACGCAAATTTCAAAAAAGGTTTTTATTAATGAGCACTGAAGTAGCACGCGACATTCTTGGCTATGAAGCCACCAAGTCCTTTGATCAAGTCGGCATCTCTGTCGCTTCCCCCGAGGCCATTCGTGAATGGTCCCGCGGTGAGGTGAAGAATCCCGAGACGATTAATTACCGTACATTTAAGCCGGAGCCAGGTGGTCTTTTCTGCCAGCGCATCTTCGGCCCTGTGCGTGACTACGAGTGCGCTTGTGGTAAATACAAGCGTATCAAATATAAGGGTGTGATCTGCGACCGTTGTGGTGTCGAAGTGACCGTGTCTCGCGTTCGTCGCGACCGCATGGGACATATCGAACTCGCCGTTCCTGTCTCTCATATCTGGTTCTTGAAGAGCATGCCGAGTCGTCTCGGCCTTCTCCTCGACATCACTGCACGTAATCTTGAGCGCGTCATCTATTACGAGAACTATCTCGTGATCGATCCGGGCAAGACTCCACTCGAAGAGCGTCAGCTCCTAACCGAGCAGGAGTATCTCCAAGCTCAAGATGAGTATGGTGATGATTCCTTCGTCGCGAAGATGGGTGCGGCTGGTGTGCGCGATGCGCTGGCACGCGTTGAACTAGAGTCCACAGTTGCAGAGCTCCACGAGCAAATGCACGCAACTCGTTCGAAGCAGATCAAGAAGAAGCTCTCCAAGCGTCTGAAGACAATTCAAGGCTTCATGGAGTCCGGCACTCGTCCAGAGTGGATGGTTCTCGAAGTCCTGCCTGTCATTCCACCAGATCTTCGTCCGTTGGTGCCGCTTGAAGGTGGCCGTTTCGCGACATCCGATTTGAACGACCTTTACCGTCGTGTGATCAACCGTAACAATCGTCTGAAGAACCTGCTTCAACTGAAGACTCCAGACGTGATCATTAATAATGAGAAGCGCATGCTGCAAGAAGCTGTGGATGCCCTGTTCGATAATGGCCGTCACGGTCGTGCAGTCACTGGTGCGGGTAACCGCCCACTGAAGTCACTCTCTGACATGCTTAAAGGTAAGCAAGGTCGCTTCCGTCAGAATCTGCTCGGTAAGCGCGTTGATTACTCCGGTCGTTCGGTGATTGTTTCTGGTCCTACGCTGAAGCTCAGCCAGTGTGGTCTTCCTAAGAAGATGGCACTCGTTCTTTTCGAGCCATTCATCATCCGCCGCCTCAAAGAGCTCGGCTTCGTGCACACCGTTCGTGGTGCGCGTAAGATGATCGAGAAGCAGTCTCCAGAAGTTTGGGATATTCTTGAAGAAGTCACAAAGGGACATCCGGTTCTGTTGAATCGTGCGCCTACTTTGCACCGCCTTTCGATTCAAGCCTTCGAGCCTGTGTTGATTGAAGGTAATGCGATTCGTGTTCACCCACTCGTTTGCACAGCTTATAACGCTGACTTCGATGGTGACCAAATGGCGGTCCACGTTCCTCTATCACTCGAGGCAGTGATGGAAGCGAAGACTCTCATGATGGCGACGCACAATATCTTCTCACCTTCGAGTGGTAAGCCGATTCTGACTCCGTCGCAGGACATCGTCCTAGGTTCTTACTTCCTGACGCTTGACCCACCGGTTAAGCCAGTCGAAGGCAAGCGTCTGTCCATGCTCGTCAGCTCTGACGAAGTGGAAACCGCCGTCGCAGATGGTGCGTTTAAGGATCATGATTGGATCAACTACATCAATCCTGACTTTGGTAAAGAGGAAACACCTTACGGTAACACCACCAAGAAGATTATCCGCACCACGATCGGTCGTGTGGTCTTCAACACCATCTGGCCAAACGAGCTTGGTTTCATTAACTTCCCAGTGCCTAAGAGCAAGTTGGGTGATTTGATTCTTCAGACTTACAAGACTGTCGGCCGCGTTCGCACTGTTGAGACGCTCGACATCCTTAAGGACGTCGGCTTCAAGGTTGCGACTCGTGCGGGTGTCTCCATCGGTATCGATGACATGATCATCCCGCCAACCAAGCCAGCAATTGTTGCTGCGTCTCGTAAGCGTATCGACGAAGTCGAAGGCCAATATGGCAAGGGTATCATCACCGAGGGTGAGCGTTACAATAAGATCATTGATATCTGGACAGGTTGCACAGACGAAATCGCTAAGGCTGTATTCGAGGAATTGAAGAGCAATGGCGGTAAGGATACTGTGAATCCGGTTTACTTGATGATGGATTCAGGTGCTCGTGGTAACAAACAGCAGGTTCGTCAGTTATGCGGAACTCGTGGTTTGATGGCCAAGCCATCTGGTGAAATTATCGAACGTCCGATTCTCTCGTCTTTCCGTGAAGGTCTATCCGTTCTCGAATACTTTATCTCCACTCACGGTGCTCGTAAGGGTCTGGCCGATACCGCTCTTAAGACCGCGGATGCTGGTTACCTCACTCGTAAGCTCTGTGACGTCGCGATGGATTGTATCATTGAAGAGTATGATGATGGCAATCGTGACGGTGTCTGGAAGCATGCGATCTACGAAGGTGACGACGAGATTGTCAGTCTTTACGATCGTATCGAAGGGCGTTGCTCATCGAACGATATTAAGAACCCACTGAGCCCTGATGAGATCCTCGTCAAGAACGGTGAGCTCATCACCGAGGCCGCTGCTAAGCAGATCGAAGATCTGGGCATCGAGCGAGTGAAGGTTCTTTCTTCACTCACCACTCGTAAGAAGGTTGGTATCACGGCACTCGAATACGGTATCAACCCGGCGACTAACGCCATGGTTGAACGTGGTTCTGCAGTTGGTATTATCGCCGCTCAGTCGATTGGTGAGCCCGGCACACAGCTGACGATGCGAACATTCCACATCGGTGGTATCGCGAGTGGTGTGCTCAAGAATCCTGAAATTAAGATCCGCGTCGGTGGTAAGGTTAAATACCGTGGCCTCCGCATCGTGCAGACTGCTGATGGCGCAAACATCGTGCTCAACAAGACTGGCTCCGTCCAGATTCTTGATGAAGACGATCGCGAAATCGAAGTCTACAAGATTATCGTTGGTTCGGTTCTGACCGTCGCTGATGGTGGTTCGATCAAGAAGGGCGACATCCTCGCCATGTGGGATCCGCACAATATTCCAATTCTCTCCGAGAAGGCTGGTCGTATCGGCTACCACGAAATGATCCCTGGGGTCACCGTGAAGCGCGAGCTCGACGAGTCCACTGGCCGTATCGCGACTGTCGTGATCGAGCACAAGGAAGACCTCAATCCGCAAGTCGAGATTATCGATGACGCCGGCAAGGTGATCGCTACCTATGCGATTCCGACTGGTGCGCAGCTCTCCGTCAATGAAGACGACGAGATCGCACCGGGCACCATGCTTGCGAAGACACCACGTCAGGCGTCCAAGACGCAGGATATTACTGGTGGTCTGCCGCGTGTTGCTGAGCTGTTTGAAGCACGCCGTCCGAAGGAAGCCGCAGAAATGGCTAAGATCGACGGTATCGTTTCGCTTGATGGCACTGTTCGCGGCAAGAAGAAGCTCCTCGTCACTGATCCGGAAACAGATCAAGAAGAAGCGCATCTCATTCCACACGGTAAACACCTAACCGTTCAGGTCGGTGATTTGGTTCATCGTGGTCAGCACCTCACAGAAGGTGGTGCCGATCCGCACGAAGTGCTCGACATTCTCGGACCCTCGGCTGTTCAGGATTACCTGATCGCTGAGATTCAGAAGGTTTACCGCCTCCAAGGTGTTTCGATTAATGATAAGCACATTGAGGTGATCATCTCGCAAATGCTCAAGAAGGTCCGTATCACCGATCCAGGTGACTCTGATTTCTTCTGGGGTGAGCAAGTTGACCGCTTCATGTTCATGAGCGCCAATGACCATATCGAAGATGCTGGTGGCATGCCTGCTGAAGGTGAGCCAGTGCTCCTCGGTATTACCAAGGCGTCTCTTGAGACAGAGTCCTTTATCTCTGCCGCTTCCTTCCAAGAAACCACACGTGTTCTCACCGACGCCTCTACATTGGGCAAGGTTGATAATCTCAAGGGCTTCAAGGAAAACGTTATCATGGGTCACCTCATTCCAGCTGGAACAGGTCTGCCAGTTTACCGCAACCTCCGTATCGATACACTCGGTGCAGAGCCAGTGCAGTTGACTCCGGAAGAAGCTGCGAAGCTAGTGGAAGGCGTTGCCATCCCAGCTCCAGAGCCGACTCCAGAACCGACTCCAGAAGAACAAGCGGCTGCTGAAGCCGCAGCTGAAAACACCGAAGCTGCTGAAGCACCTGCCGAAGTCGCTGAAAGCGAAGAGGCTAGCTAATCCGTTTCAATCCTTTACAGAGGCGGGCGGATCGAATGCCGCTCGCCTCTTCTTATCTCTCAATTAAACAATCTTAGAATATCGCCAGTCGGATCGCGAAAAAAACCAAGAATAATTCTTGCACAGCTTTTTCAAAGCGCTACTTTCGCCGTCTTTCCCAAAATCCAGCGATTCAAATTTTCAATGCCTACAATTAATCAACTCGTCCGCAATCCGCGTATTGTGCAGAAGGAGAAGACGAAGTCACCAGCACTTCGCGCTAATCCATTCCGCCGCGGCGTCTGTGTCCAGGTCATGACACGTACACCTAAAAAGCCGAATTCCGCTATCCGTAAGGTGGCAAAGGTTCGTCTTACTAATGGAATCGAAGTCATCGCTTACATTCCTGATGAAGGTCATAATCTTCAGGAGCACAGCATCGTCCTCGTTCGCGGTGGTCGTGTGAAGGATCTCCCTGGTGTTCGTTACCACATCGTGCGTGGTACACTTGACTGTGTTGGTGTTGAAAAACGCCGCCGTAGCCGTTCTAAATACGGTGTTAAGCGTCCTAAGGACGCTAAGTAACGGATTAATCATTAAACGTATTTTATTATGTCACGTCGTAGACAAGCCGTTAAACGCCCATTAATTCCAGACCCTCGCTATAATAGCGAAGTGGTTACCACTCTCGTTAACATGATCATGGAGCGCGGTAAGCGCACTGTTGCTCAACGCATCGTGTACACAGCTTTCGAGCGTGTGAGCGAAAAAGTAGGCAAGGGTGATCCAGTTGATTTGATCATGGGTGCACTTGAGAATGTTCGCCCGAAGCTTGAAGTGAAGAGCCGCCGCGTAGGTGGTGCGACATACCAAGTGCCGGTTGAAGTATCATTTGAGCGCCAGCAGAGTCTCGCCTTCCGTTGGATGGTTGGAGCTGCTCGCAAGCGCAAGGGCGTTCCTATGAACGAAGCACTTGCTGACGAAATCGTCGATGCCTACAACAACACCGGCGCGATCGTTAAGAAGAAGGAAGAAACACACCGTATGGCTCAAGCAAACCGCGCGTTTGCTCACCTGCGCTGGTAGTTTCGATTCCTGCTTCGCCCCCTGTTCTTTTCCAGTCCATTTCAATGTCCGCTACTATGTCAGCCAGTGTAAACTCGTCGAAGCGTAAGTTCCCCTTGGAGCATACGCGTAATATCGGCATCGTTGCACATATTGACGCGGGCAAAACAACCACGACCGAGCGTATCCTCTTCTATACGGGCGTCGTCCACAAGATGGGCGAAGTTCATGAGGGGAGCGCAGTCACGGATTGGATGGATCAAGAACGCGAGCGAGGTATTACAATTACCTCCGCCGCAATTTCATGTAACTGGACGAATCAGTGCGGCTCTTTTGCCGGCATTCAGAACCAGATCAATATTATCGACACCCCGGGACACGTCGATTTCACCGCTGAAGTGGAACGTTCACTTCGCGTGTTAGATGGGGCGGTCGGCGTATTTTGCGCCGTGGCCGGCGTCCAGCCGCAGTCCGAAACGGTCTGGCGACAAATGACGAAATACAATGTGCCGCGCATTGCATTCGTTAATAAGATGGACCGCACCGGTGCGGACTATTTCGCTGCAATTGAGACCATGCGTGAGCGTTTGGGCGCCAATGCACACCCGATCTTCATTCCTATTGGAGCTGAAGAAGATTTTAAGGGACTCATCGACCTCGCCTCCATGCAGGCGACTATTTATGATTCAGCCGATGAGTCTGGTATGACAGTTGAGGTGTCTGACATTCCAGCCGACTATGTCGATCAAGCAGCTGAGTATCGCGAAAAGCTGATTGAAGCACTCGCTGACTTTGACGAAGCTCTAGCTGATAAATATCTCGGAGGTGAAGAGCTGACTGCCGACGATGTTCGCGCGGCGATTCGCATTGCAACAATCTCGCTCGATTTCTGTGGCGTCATGCCAGGGAGTGCGTTCAAGAACAAGGGTGTTCAATCTGTGCTCGAGTCGGTCGTTAACTATTTACCATCGCCGCTGGATGTGCCGCCGATGGAAGGCGAAGACTCGAAGGGGCGTCCCGTTGAGATCAAACCAGACGACAATGCAAAGCTTACTGGCCTTGCGTTTAAGCTGATGAATGACGGTTTCGTTGGTAAGCTCGTATTTTTCCGTGTGTACTCTGGCTCAATTTCTAAAGGTTCTGTGCTGCACAATTCGCGTACAGGTAAGGTCGAGCGTATTTCTCGTCTACTCGTCATGAAGGCGGATGCCCGCGAAGATATCGACACGGCCTACTCCGGCGACATTTGTGCGCTGGTCGGTGCGCGCGATGTGGTGACCGGTGATACACTTTGTGCCAAGGGGTATGATGTTCGCATTGAGCCACCCACATTTCCTGAGCCAGTGATCTCGATGTCCATCGAGCCAAAGACCACTGCCGATCAAGAGAAGATGGCGCTCGGTCTCCAACGCCTAGCCGAAGAAGACCCGACGTTTGTTGTCAGCTCCGATGAAGAAACCGGTCAGACTTTGATCGCTGGTATGGGCGAGTTGCACCTCGAAATTATCAGAGACCGCTTGTTTCGCGAATTCAAGGTCGGTGCCGAAGCCGGCCGTCCGCAGATTGCTTACCGCGAAACGATTACCGCCAACGCGGAAGGGGATGGCAAATTCGTCCGCCAGTCTGGGGGCAAAGGACAGTATGGCCACGTCCGGATAAAGGTCGAACCGCTAGAGCGCGGCGCCGGTGTTGAAGTGGTCGACAAAACAGTTGGTGGCGTCATTCCCAAAGAGTTTATCAAACCAGCAATGGATGGCATTAAAGAAGCAACATGCAATGGCACTGTCGCTGGCTATCCAGTGGTGGATATCAAAATCACACTTTTCGACGGTTCATTTCATGAAGTCGATTCCTCTGAAATCGCCTTCAAAATGGCGGGCATTTTTGCTTTCCGTGAAGCGATGCTTGCTGCTGCTCCAATCTTGTTGGAGCCGCTCATGCATGTGGAGGTTGAAACACCTGAGGATTATCAGGGTGACATTATGGGCGACTTGAATCGCCGCCGCGGGCAGATCCAGAAAATCAATGCGAAGCCCTCGTTTATATCAATTTCTGCCCTCGTTCCTCTCGTGGAAATGTTCGGCTATTCGACAATCATGCGTTCATTGAGCAAAGGCCGGGCTTCCTTTAGTATGGAGCCCGAGCGTTTTGAAGAAGTGCCGTCGAACGTAGTGAATACAATTCTAGAAACCTCAACTCGCGGCAGATACTAGCCGTAGGTGTCTTCGTCTCAATCTTACTCGTAAATCTTCTCTTAATCTTCCGCCGTTTTTTTTAACATCACATAAGTAAAAATCTAAACCAAATACAATAAATGAGCTCACCACGTATCCGTATCCGCCTCAAAGGCTTCGATTATCGCGTCATCGACCAGTCTGCAACAGACATCGTTGAAACAGCAAAGCGCTCAGGCGCACGCGTTTCCGGCCCTGTGCCGCTTCCGACTCACATCGGCAAGCTCACAGTGAACCGTTCGCCGCACGTTAACAAAAAGTCTATGGACCAATTCGAAGTCCGCACACACAAGCGCTTGATCGACATCATCGAACCTACAGCAGCCACAGTGGACGAGCTCAAGAAGCTCAACCTCCCAGCGGGTGTTGATATTTCGATCAACGTTTAGTTAATTCGCTGAATTTTTCAAAAGCCCGCCACTCGCAAGAGTCGCGGGTTTTTTCATGTATACTGGCAATCTTTAGTAAATGAGCACGTTCTGGGCTCTGAGAATGTAGCGCGAGCGAGTGTTTGTCGGATGAGGCCGCATTTATGCTGCGGGATCTGCGCGCGCGCGTGGTCGTAGACCTTCGTCGTTATATTTGCAGAAGTATCCTTACCGAACTTTTCGTAGCAGGGAATAGGTCGGTGATAACACGAAGTCTTAGGATGTTTCGTGTGGATCTACTTAAAAGTCGACAGCACATATGTGGGCCCCGAATTTTCGCGGACTTTCGGGCTTTTAAGTATTAAAAGTACAGAGCTCTAAGAAATAATGCATTTTTTCTAAATAGGGGGTTGACGGGGCTGGGATTTAACTCTTTTTTCCGTCGCTCGCTTCCCATTTGAGGCGATAAATCACATTTTATTTTAACCACTAACGCAGGTCTCGCAAACGGAGCATTCCGCTCCACCTGCCTATTAGTATTATGAACATAGCCCTACTTGGTAAAAAGATAGGTATGACGCAGGTATTCGACGATGCAAATCGTTTGATCCCTGTCACTGTCATCGAAGCAGGTCCTTGCCCGGTCACACAGGTCAAGTCGACTGAGAAGGACGGATATGATGCCATTCAAATTGGCTTCCGTCAGCAAAAGGAGCACCGCCTGACTAAGGCTGCTCTTGGACACTTCAAAAAAGCTGGAGTTGAGCCGGTTGCAGAGCTCAGCGAGTTCCGCACTAATGGTGACACAGAAATCAACCTCGGCGATGTGCTGACAGTTGAGCACTTTGAAGCTGGCCAGAAAATCGATGTTATTGCGACAACTAAGGGACGTGGTTTCCAAGGTGTTGTGAAGCGCTACGGTTTTGCTGGTGGTCCTGCATCTCACGGTTCCATGTTCCACCGTCGTGGTGGTTCTTATGGTATGTGTCAGTGGCCCGGCCACGTTATCAAGGGTAAGAAAATGCCAGGTCACATGGGTGATGTTTCGCGCACTGTTCAAAACCTTGAAGTTGTTAAAGTGATTGCCGATAAGAATCTGATCCTTGTTAAAGGCAGCATTCCTGGCTCACGTGGTGGCCTTGTCACCGTCCGCACTGCGATTAAAACAAAAGCCAATAAGGCGTAATCGAAGGGACATACTAAGATGAAACTTAATGTATACACAGCTGACGGGACTAAGAGCGAAGAGAAAGAATTCTCAGCGTTTCCCGCTTTCACCGACGATAAGGGCATCGCTGCTCTTCGTCAGGTAGTCATCGCACACCAAGCGAATCTTCGCCAAGGCAATGCTTGCACCAAGACACGCGCTGAAGTGAGTGGCTCTGGTAAGAAGCTTTTCCGTCAAAAGGGAAGTGGTACCGCTCGTCAGGGCTCACGCCGAGTTCCACATCAACGCCATGGTGGTGTTGCGCATGGACCAAAGCCTCGCGACTACTCGCAAAAGATTAACACCAAGATGAAGGCACTTGCTTTCAGACGTGCGCTTTTTAATCGCGCAACAGACGGTGGTATTTCTGTAATCGAAGCGTTCGAAGTTAAAGAGCCTAAGACTAAGCTTTTCGACAAGGTGCTCACTGCTGTGCTACCTAAGCGCGGTAAGGTTTTGATTATTGACGATGCTTTTGAAACTAATGCTGCACTGGCTGCTCGCAACATCGATGGACTTTCCCTCGCTGAAGCAGGTAACCTCAGCACTCTCGATGTTGTCCGCTACCGCCACATTATTGTGAGCGCTAAGGGCATCGAAACTATCATCGCTCGCGCAAACGGAAGTAAGTAATGATTATTGCAAATACAATTCTACGCGAATTCCGCGTTACTGAGAAAGCAGCAAATCTTGCCGCTAACTTGAACCAATACACTTTCGAAGTAAACCCTCGCGCAAACCGCAAGGAAGTCGCTCGTGCAGTGGAGAAGGTATTCAACGTATCAGTAACCAAAGTAAACATTCTTAACAGAAAGCCTAAAGCTAAGACAGACCGCTCACGTGGTGGTCGTCCTGGCACTAAAGGTGGCCTGAAAAAGGCCATTGTTAGCCTTAAGGAAGGAGATAAGATCGAACTCGTCTAAGACGAAAGAGACCTAAATATCATGGCACTCGTAAAATCCAGACCTTTGACTCCAGGCACTCGTTTCCTTATCAGAAACAAGGCGGACGTCTCCAAGAAAAAGCCTGAGCGTCAGCTCACGACTTACAACCACAAGAAGAAGGGGCGTAATTGCTACGGCCGTATCACTTCTCGTCGTCGTGGTGGTGGTCACAAGCGCGCTTACCGCATCATCGACTTCCGTCGCGATAAGTTGGACATACCAGCAAACGTGCAGGCGATCGAGTATGATCCGAATCGTACCGCTAACATTGCTCTCCTCGCTTATGCGGATGGTGAAAAGCGCTACATCCTCGCACCTCGCGGTGTGAAGGCTGGCGACAAGCTCATCAACTCGAGCGTTCGCGTCGAGTTCTCACCAGGTTTCAGCATGCCTCTAGCAGTGATCCCGCCTGCAACCAAGATTCACGCAATCGAATTGCACCCAGGCCGTGGCGCTCAAATCGCCCGCTCTGCTGGTCAATCCGCTCAGCTTGTTTCGATTGATGGCGATCGTGCGACTGTGAAGATGCCTTCCGGTGAAATTCGTTTTCTCAACTCTCGTTGCCGTGCAACGATCGGTGAGGTCGGCAATCACGAGCACAGCGGACAAAGCCTCGGCAAGGCGGGTCGTAATCGCTGGCTCGGGCGTCGTCCACGGGTTCGTGGTGTTGCGATGAATCCTGTCGATCACCCTATGGGTGGTGGTGAAGGCCGCACCTCTGGTGGTGGTCACCCACAGTCTCCTTGGGGCCAGCTCTCTAAGGGATTCCCGACTCGTAAGAAGTCCAATCCAACTAATTCGCAGATTCTCGTTCGCCGTAACGGTCGTCAGCTCAAGAAAAAAAAGTAAACTCTCTTAGCTATGTCTCGTTCAATTAAAAAAGGTTTCTTTGTAGATCCGCATCTTGCCAAAAAGGTAACTGCGGCTCAGGCCAACAACGATCGCAAGCCGATCCAAACTTGGTCTCGTCGTTCGACGATTACTCCTGACTTCGTCGGTCTCAACCTCAACGTCCACAATGGTCGCAGTTTTCTGCCCGTTTATGTGACTGAGAATATGGTTGGCCACAAACTCGGAGAGTTCTCGCCAACTCGTACGTTCAAGGGCCACCAAGCCTCCGGCAAATAAGTAAACCTCTTATTACGTAATGCACCTTTTGTCCACACAACATCACTCAAAGCTCGCTTGCTTGTTCCTTTTCGGAGCACTAGTTGCCGGTAGCGTTGTGCGTGCGGAAGTTCCCACTTTCGTCAAAGAGTCGATCTACAGCCCGAACGCAGCTACTGTCTCGACAGTAGCACCTGCCCTTGCCGCAGACGTCGTCATTCTTGACGGCGGACTTGAGCAAGGCATGCGCCTCGGAATGGTATGCCGCGTATCTCGCGGCGCGCAATCGATCGGCGAATTGATTATTATCGAATCTAGAAGCGACCGCTCCGCAGGACTTATCCTTGGACTGGTCGACGACTCCACCATTCAAGCGGGAGACATTGCCCGCGTAAAAACACTTCAAAACAGCTGAATCTCATGCAGGTCCAAGCCTATACCAAATACGCCCGTATGTCGCCCCGCAAGGTGCGCGATATCACTCGTGCCATCCAAGGCCGTAATGCTGCCGAAGCAGTCGAAATCTTGCGCTTTATTCCGCGCAAGTCAGCTCGTCTCGTTAGCAAAACGCTTCAGTCGGCAATCGCCAACGCGGAAAACAATAATAACCTATCATCGGATGCCCTCACAGTTGAGTCTGCAGTCGTTGAACAAGGTCCAACGTTCAAGCGTTTTCGCCCCGCAGCTCGCGGTTCCGCGCATCCTTACAAAAAGGCCACTAGCAATATCCGTATCGTCCTCACAGACGAAGCCTAAGTTAACACGACACCGATTTTATTATGGGACAGAAAGTTCATCCAACCGGCTTCCGCCTTGCAGTAACCCGCGACTGGGATTCACGCTGGTACGCATCTAAGCAAGAATTTCCAGGCTTCATTAAAGAAGACTACGAAATTCGTAAATTCCTCACGAGTAATCTGCGTTATGCATCCGTGCCTCGTATCTTTATTGAGCGTGCCTCCGGCCGTATCCGTGTGAAGATATTCACTGCGCGCCCTGGAGTTGTCATCGGCCGTAAAGGTGCAGAGCTCGATAAACTGAAGGATGGGCTGAGTAAGGTCGTCAAGAAGGAGATCATGCTCGACATCCAAGAAGTGAAGCGCCCAGACCTCTCCGCTCAACTTGTTGCTGAGAACGTAGCCCTTCAACTTGAGCGTCGTATCGCTTTCCGTCGTGCCATGAAGCGCGCCGTCCAGACTACAATGGCAATGGGTGCTGAAGGTATCCGTATCCAATGTGGTGGTCGTCTTGGTGGCGCTGACATCGCTCGCACAGAGCGTCAGCACCAAGGCAAGGTACCGCTGCAGACACTCCGCGCTAATATCAACTATGGCTTCAGCGAAGCAAGCACGGTCTATGGTATCATCGGCGTGAAATGCTGGATCTGTCTTCCCGAGGAAGACGAAGCTTAATTCACACGTCATCCACGACACTTTTAATCAATTAAACTGAGCGAACCATGGCATATCTTCCATCACGCACAAAATACCGCAAAGTTCACACTGGCCGCATCTACGGAACAGCCCAGTCGTGTAACGCACTCGCTTTCGGCGAATTCGGCATTCAATCCCTTACTCGTGGTCGCATGACTTCCCAGCAAATTGAAGCTGCTCGTGTCGCTATGACACGTAGCCTCAAGCGTAAGGGTAAAGTGTGGATCCGCGTTTTCCCACATAAACCGGTAACAAAAAAGCCAGCTGAAACTCGTATGGGTAAAGGTAAGGGCTCTGTTGAAAAGTGGGTCGCTGTGATCCGCCCCGGCACCATGCTTTTCGAAATCGCAGGCTGCACGCAGACTGCTGCTCAAGAAGCACTTCGCCTGGCTGACACCAAGCTTCCGTTCCACTGCCGCTTCGTGACTCGCGAAGACTAAGCGTAACAAATATTACACAAGGAATCATTTAATATGAGCACCACAAAAGATATCCGCGAAATGTCCGAAGTAGAAATCGAAAAGAAGCTACGCGACACGCACGATGCACACGTCCACCTCCGCCTGCGTAAGCAGACTGGCCAGGTTGAGCGCCCGCACGAATTCACTCAATTGCGTCGCGAAATCGCACGCCTCGAAACCATTCTTAAAGAGAAGAAGTTGGCTGCGGCCTCTGCTTAATCTTAACAGACGACCAATACTATGGAAGCAACACGCAATTCCCGTAAGTCCCTGATTGGCACCGTAACTAGCCGTTCCGGTGACAAGACAATCAAAGTCACTTACCTCTACAAGATCCCACATCCGCTTTACCGTAAGGAAATTAAGCGTAAGACAGTGGTTCACGTGCACGACGAAACAAATGACTGCTCTCTTGGCGACAAGGTTGAGATCATGGAAACTCGTCCTCTTAGCAAGCTCAAGCGCTGGCGCGTCACTAAGGTTCTCGAAAGAGCGCCGAAGGTCGGCGACGAAGCATAAGCCCTAAGTATTTTACTTTAACCGTATAACGGAGATTTAGATATGATTCAGATGAACAGCCGCGTATTTATCGCGGATAACACAGGTGCCAAGGAAGCGGAAATGATTCGTCGCCTCGGACAAAACAAGCGCACTGCTGACGTTGGAGACGTAATCGTTTGCAACATCAAGGTCGCATCCACAGACTCGTCCGTTAAAAAGGGTGAAGTTGTTCGTGCTGTTGTAGTGCGCACAAAAGCTCCAATTCGCCGCGGCGATGGTAGCTACCTTCGCTTCGATAACAACGCAGTTGTTATTCTTACGCCCGACGGTAACCCCAAGGGCACACGTATTTTCGGACCGGTTGCTCGTGAGCTCCGTGCCAAATACATGAAAATCATTTCTCTAGCACCCGAGGTCCTCTAATCATGGCTAAAACAATTAAACGCGAACAAGAAGTTGTCGTCATCTCTGGCTCTCATAAAGGCAAACGCGGCAAAGTGTTGTCAGTTAAGTCTGGCCAGTCCGTCGTAATCGAAGG
This sequence comes from Puniceicoccaceae bacterium, assembly GCA_017854655.1. Taxonomy (GTDB): domain Bacteria; phylum Verrucomicrobiota; class Verrucomicrobiia; order Opitutales; family Coraliomargaritaceae; genus Lentimonas. The sequence goes on from JAFMHF010000012.1 coordinate 29,929, forward strand.
GGTCAATCTGATCACTAAATTCCTCCCAAAGTCTCAAGAGAACCCCGAAGGCGGTTCTGTAGAGCGCGAAACTCCGATTCACTACTCAAATGTAGTGTTGGCTGAGAAGTTCGACGCGAAGACTAAGTAAAAGGAAGCTTGCCAGGTTGAGTTAATTACCCATTTTCACGCATTTTTCCAAAATCACATCGTCAATCCATTCAAAACCTAGCCGGGATAGAAATCCGGCTTAACTCCGATGCAAATACCAGCACTTAAAACACAATACGCCGAAAAAGTCGTTCCTGAGCTTACAAAAAAGTTCGGTTATGCCAATAAGCACCAAGTTCCTACGATCAAAAAGATCGTCATCAATTCAGGCTTCAGCGCGACTGATGACAAGAACCACATCCTTTACGTAAATCAGGAGATCGGTAAGATCGCTGCTCAACGTCCTGTGACGACTAAAGCAAAGCTGAGTATCTCGAACTTTAAGCTTCGTGAAGGTCAGCCGATTGGCGTTAAAGTAACACTCCGTGGCCGGGCCATGTATGAGTTCCTTAACCGACTTATCCAAATTTCACTACCAGCAATCCGTGACTTTCGTGGCGTTCCTGCGAAGCTCGACGGCCAAGGCAATTACACTCTAGGTGTTTCCGATCACTCGATCTTCCCTGAAATTAGTTCTGATGGAACTACAGCGACTATTGGTATGGATATTTGCATCAACACGAGCGCGAAAAATGACGAAGAAGGTCGCGAGCTACTCGCTCTCTTCGGCATGCCGTTCCGTAAAACAAGCACTGAAGTTGCCGAAGAAGAAGCAGCTGCCGCATCCGCTAAAGCATAACAGAAAGAATTTCTCATGGCTAAAAAATCAGCAATCCAACGTAACCTCAAGCGCGTCCGTCTCATCGAGAAGTTCGCAGCTAAGCGTGCAAGTCTTAAAGCGATCCTTGCGAACCCTGAAACTCCAGATGAGGAGTTCTACAAGGCGCAAGCAAAGCTTACCAAGCTTCCTAAGAACAGCTCTCCGATCCGCGCTCGTAACCGTTGCTCCGTCACCGGTCGTCCACGTGCTTACATCGGTAAGTTTGGTCTCTCTCGTCTCACATTCCGCGAACTTGCGACACAAGGCAAAATTCCTGGTGTGACAAAATCATCTTGGTAATCCACCAAGGCCCAATACACCCACTGAAAACCCATTAGTTAGACTATGGCAGTTCACGATACCATCGGTGATTTCCTCACCATCATCCGCAACGGTAGTACCGGTCGCAAGGATGTCTGCATCACGCAGCACTCCAAAATGCGCGCCGCTATTGCAGCGATCCTTAAACAAGAAGGCTACATCCGTGATTTCACGGAAGGCAAAGATGCACGCGGTTTTAAGACCATCGAACTGACTCTGAAGTTCGTTGGTAAGACTCCAGCTATCACTGGCATCGAGCGTCACAGTAAGCCAGGCCGTCGCCTCTATTACGGTGCAACTGAGATCCCACGTGTTCTCGGTGGACTGGGTGTTGCAATCCTTACAACTTCCAAAGGCGTAGTGCGCGCCCGTGATGCCCGTGAGTTGGGTGTTGGCGGTGAAGTGCTCTGCAAAGTTTGGTAATACTGAGACTACTATAATGAGCAGAATTGGTAAACTTCCTATCCCCGTCCTTGATAAGGCATCTGTGACTATTGACGGTCACACGATCCGCGTCGAAGGCCCTAAGGGGAAACTCGAAAAGACTTTCGATCGTTCTACGAACATCGAATTGTCTGACGGCGTAATCAAAGTGACTCCTGCTGATAGCAGTCGTCATGCTAAAGCAATGTTCGGCACTGTCCGTTCGATCATCAATAATATGGTGATTGGCGTTGTTGAAGGCTACAAGAAAGAGATCGTTCTTAAGGGGGTCGGCTTCCGCGCTGTCCTCACCGGTAACGTTCTTGACCTTGCACTTGGTTACTCACACCCGTGCCTCCTGACTATCCCAGAAGGTATCACCGTTAAGATCGCTGAGAATACAAAACTAACAATCGAAGGTGCTGATAAGCACATGGTTGGCGAAATCACAGCGACTATCTTTAATTACTACCCAGCCGAGCCTTATAAGGGCAAGGGTGTCCACATCGTCGGCAAATACGTCCGTCGTAAGGAGGGTAAGAAATCCGCTTAATTGAGGCATACATAACATGAAACTCGATAAGAAAAAATCTCTTTTACAGAAGCGCAAATGGCGCATTCGCAAGAAGGTCAACGGCACTGCCGCTCGTCCACGTCTTGCTGTCACTTTCTCTAACAAGCACATCTATGCGCAGTGCATCGATGATGTAAAGGGCCACACAATGGTCTATGTTACATCGCTTACTAAAGATTCAACTCTTAAGGCAAACGCTGAGGGTGCACTTGCACTCGGTAAGACAGTTGCCGAGAAGGCAAAGGCAGCAGGCATCGAGTCTGTCGTTTTTGACCGCTCCGGTCGTCGCTACCACGGTTGCGTTAAATCATTTGCAGAAGCTGCCCGCGAAGGTGGTCTACAATTCTAAGGTTACCATATGAGCAGACAAAATAGATCATTCTCTCACAATAAAGAGCCAGAAGAAGCACCAGAATACGTTGAAAAGGTGGTTCACATCAATCGTTGTGCAAAAGTTGTAAAGGGCGGACGCCGTTTCAGTTTTTCAGCACTCGTTGTTACAGGTAATCAAAAAGGTGAAGTCGGCGTCGGCTACGGCAAAGCTAAGGAAGTTCCTGAAGCGATCCGTAAAGGCACAGAACAAGCCAAAAAGAACCTTATTACTATCAAGCTCCGCGGCGACACTATCCCACACCATGTGTTGGGTGAAGCTGACGGCGGTAAAGTTCTTCTTCGCCCGGCATCGGACGGAACAGGCGTAATCGCAGGTGGCGGTTGCCGCGCGGTTCTTGAGTCTGTTGGCATTAAGAACATTCTTTCCAAGTCTCTCGGCTCGAACAATCACCTTGCAATGGTCAAGGCTACAATGGCAGCACTTGTGCAGCTCCGTTCGAACGAGGAAATTAAAGCTGTCCGCTTTGGTGATAAAGCTGAAGCATAAGGGTTAATATAATGAATCTCGAAAACATTCCTACAATTAAAGGGGCAACCCATCCTACTAAGCGTCTTGGACGTGGTGAAGGTAGTGGACACGGTAAAACAGCTGGACGCGGCCATAACGGTCAAAAATCTCGTTCTGGTGGTGGTATCCGTATCGGTTTCGAAGGTGGTCAAATGCCACTCTATCGTAAACTTCCATGTCGTGGCTTCAATAACTTCAACTTCAAGGTAAGCTACCAGCTAGTCAACCTTGGCCAGCTCGCAAAACTCGAAGGAGACGTTGTCTCTCGCGAAGCTTTGATTGCTGCCGGTCTTATCCGCGACAACAAGCAAGGCGTCAAGCTGCTTGGTGACGGTGAAGTATCCAAAGCATATACGGTAACAGTCTGTAAGGTATCTGCGACTGCCAAGAGCGCGATCGAGGCCGCTGGCGGCAAGATCATTGAGTCAGCAGTCGCTGCTGTTGAAACGAAGGAAGAGGCTTAATATCCGACTCCTTAAATCGCTTCTTTTAGTGTAACCACTCATGCTTTCTGCTTTCACAAATTCTCTGAAGATTCCAGAGCTGCGCCAGAAGATTTTCTTCACGCTGGCGCTACTCTTCATCGCACGTGTCGGCGCAAATATCCCGTTACCTGGGATGAACGTTGGCCCAATCCGTGAGTTTATGGCGGATCAGGCGTCAGCTAGTGGTGGTCTTGTCGGTCTTTACAACATGTTTACCGGTGGCGCGCTCCTTAATGGTGCGGTCTTTGCTCTTGGGATCATGCCTTACATCAGTGCTTCGATCATCATGCAGTTGGTCGGTGCGGTTTTCCCAGTCATTGCGCGTTTGCAGCAAGAAGGGGATGTAGGACGTCAGAAGATTAATCAATACACACGCTACTTGACTCTCGCGATCTGTGTGGTTCAAGGGTTGCTCCTGTTGGTTGCGCTCAGCACCAACCCGGGCAGCATTATTGGGCAAGGATTTAGTCCCGCAGAATATGGTGATGTTGTCATCGCAGGTAAGGTTCAGTTCCTGATTACTGGCACGATCTTCCTAACTGCTGGCTCCATGATCATGGTTTGGCTCGGTGAGCAGATTACTGAGAAAGGTATCGGCAACGGCATCTCTTTGTTGATTACAATCAGTATTATCTCTGGCCTTCCCGCTGCGGTCGCATCTGCTTATCAGATGTTCGTTGCGCCGGTTGGTTCTGAAAGTGCCGCACTTGGCGTGCCGGAAGGTGTGTTGATGCTGTTTCTATTGTTTGCTGTGACTGCTGGCCTCGTCGCGATCACTCAAGCGCAGCGCAAGATCCCGGTTCAGTATGCAAAGCGCGTTGTTGGCCGTAAGGTCTACGGCGGGCAGAGCTCGTTCTTGCCGCTCAAGGTCAACTATGCAGGTGTGATGCCCGTCATCTTTGCCTCAGCGATTCTGATGTTTCCGACACAGATCCTAAGCTATTTGGGCACTGCCACTGGGATGCGCTTTTTCAGCGACGTCGCTGATTCGCTCGGTCGTGGTGAGGTCGCTTACTACCTAGTGTTCGGCTTGTTGATTTTCGTATTCAGTTACTTCTGGGTCTCGATGATGTTTAAACCAGTACAGATCGCTGACGATTTGAAGAAGAATGGCGGTTACATTCCTGGCGTTCGCCCAGGTGAGCCTACTGCTCAGTTCTTAGATTATATCATGACTCGCCTCACACTGTTCGGGGCGTTGTCTCTGACGGTGATCGCGCTGTTCCCTGATATCCTTCTGTTTACTTACAATGTGCCGTTTTCAGTTGCCGTGTTCTTCGGTGGCACTGGGATGCTAATTACCGTTGGTGTTTTGCTTGATACCATGCGTCAAATCGAAACTTACTTGTTGCAGCGTCATTACGATGGTTTCCTCAAGAAGGGCAAGATTCGCGGTCGTTCCGCTGCACGTAATAAGCAACTCGTTGACTCCGCTGGCTTACAAGATTTCTGGACTGCTTGGCGTCCGCTCTTATTTATCGCGGTGGCTCTGTTTATCCTCGGGATTGTATCCTTCTTTCTTAACTTAAGTTAAGCATCAGTCGCTCGACTGACCTCCGAAGATGCAGCTGATTCAGTTGCCTCTCCGTTCCATTTTCCTGTTCTTTGAATAATCTCCGCACTGCAAACCGATGAAAACGATTCGTTCCGACGAAGAAATCCAATCGATTCGCGAAGCCTGCCAAATCGCAGCAACTGTATTAAAGCAGTTGGTCGATGCAGTAGGTGAGGGGATGACTACCTACGATCTCGATCAACTTGGCCGCAAGGCCATCGAGGCATTGGGGGCTGAAAGCGCTTGTTACAATTACCGTAACGGCGAACACGTCTTCCCTGCTTATACCTGCATTTCTGTAAATGAAGAAATTGTGCACGGTATTGGTAGCATGCGCCGCGCCATTCAAGGCGGGGACGTTGTTTCCATCGATGTAGTAGTTCGTTACCGCGGATTTATCGGCGATAATGCACGCACGGTTTTGATTCCACCAGTTGTGGATGAAAACCAAGCACTCATTAACGCCACACGCGAAGCACTAGACTATGCAATTACTTTTGCACGGGCTGGCAATCGGGTGGGTGATATTTCCAATGCTGTGCAGCGCTTCATTAAGCGTCACAACTACGGTATCGTTCGCGAGTTTGTAGGACATGGAGTAGGCGCTACGATGCATGAAGCACCGCAGATTCCGAACTATGGTCGTCGCGGAAGCGGTGCATTACTCAAGCCTGGTATGGCGCTCGCTATCGAGCCGATGATCAATCTTGGTGGCGCTGCAATCGAGATGCTTGATGATGGTTGGACCGCTGTAACACGCGATCGCAAGCCATCTGCCCACTTCGAACACACTGTCCTCGTCACTGGCGCGGATCCGGAAATCTTAACAATTCCGAAGAATTAACTTTTCAAACTAAACTTAACTGCTATTTATCACCGTTTTCCCGCAATCAAGCGGGACATATAACATCTTTTATCATGCCACGTATACTTGGAGTCGATATCCCCGCAAACAAGAAGCTAGAGTACTCGCTTCGTTACATCTATGGCATTGGGCCAACACGCGCTAAGGCAATTGTCGAAGTGTCTGGCTTCGATGCTGATCGCCGTGCCGGTGATCTAAGCGAAGAAGAGCTCAATCAGCTCGCATCTTTGGTTGCAGAGAAACAATACATCGTTGAAGGTGATCTCCGTCGTGAGCGCACTGCCAACTTGAAGCGACTTTCGGCAATCCGTAGCTATCGTGGCGTTCGCCACATGCGCGGACTTCCGGTTCGTGGTCAACGCACAAAAACAAATGCCCGCACACGCAAGGGCGCGGTCAAGCCAGTCCGTAAGTAACCTAAGACCATCTTTCCTATGAGCGAAGAAGAAACAAAATCTGTAGAAGAAGAAAAAGTTGTTGTTGACGCAGCTGTCGAGGCTGAGGCCGAGGCACCCGTGAAAAAACAAGAAACTGCTGAAGATCTCCTCAAGAGTGATCTCGATGGTGTTAAAATCCGTCGTGCCAAGGGCAGCAAAAACATTACCGTCGGTATTGTTAATGTCCTCGCTACTTTCAATAACACTAAAGTTACTTTCAGCGATCCTCGCGGCAATGTCATTTCTTGGTCTAGTGCCGGCAAATGTAACTTCCGTGGTTCTCGTAAATCAACTGCATACGCGGCACAAGTTGTCACGCAAGATGCAGGTCGTGTCGCAATGTCGCACGGCATGAAGGAAGTCGTCGTCAAGCTGAACGGCCCAGGTATGGGACGTGACTCAGCGGTTCGTGCGCTTCAATCTTTAGGCATGGTCGTTACCGAAATTGTTGATGTGACTCCGGTCCCTCATAACGGTTGCCGTGCTCCTAAACGTCGTCGTGTCTAAGGTGCTACTGCCACCTAGATATATATAATTAGTCTGCAGATAACCTATTAAGGAATAAAACTATGTCCCGTTACACTGGACCAACAACTCGCATCAATCGCCGCTTCGGTCAGGCTATCTTCGCGCCTACCAAGGCATTTGAGCGTAAGCCACACCCTCCCGGTCAACATGGACCTCGCCTTCGCCGTAAATACAGCGAATACGCGATCGGCCTAAACGAAAAGCAAAAGCTTCGTTTCATGTATGGCATCACGGAAAAACAATTCCGTCTAACTTTCGAAAAAGCTAAAAGCGTTCGCGGTGTTACCGGTGAAGTGTTCCTCCAGATCTTGGAAACACGTCTCGATAGCGTAATCTACCGCCTCGGCTTCGCTAAGTCACGCGCTGGAGCTCGTCAGCTTGTTGGTCACGGTCACATTTGCGTGAACGGCCAAAAGACAGACATCGCCAGCTTTATCGTGAAGGAAGGCGACGAAATTGAAGTGCGTGAGCGCACCTCATCTCGTCAGCTTGCGACACGCAGCATGGAAGAAAGCCAAGGTCGCACTGTTCCTGAGTGGCTTACACTCAACGCAGACGCACTCAAGGCTACTATCAACCGCCTTCCGTCCACAGAAGAAACTGAAAACAGCATTAATGTTCAGCTCATCGTTGAATTTTATAGCCGATAGTCAGCTCTCCTTCCATGACCCTTCTGGTCAGACACTAGCAATTCATTGTAATCAGTTAACACAAAGCATATTATGCCAAAGCGCTTAGGAAAATTCGAACTTCCAAACCGGCTAGTAAAAGTCGAGGACACTGCTTCCGATACTTTTGCCACTTTCCAGGCTGAGCCGTTTGAAACCGGCTACGGGCACACGATCGGGAATTCTCTCCGTCGTGTCCTTCTCAGCTCCATCGAAGGTGCAGCCATCTCATCGATCAAGATCGATGGCGTGCAACATGAGTTCCAGAGCATTGAAGGTATCGTCGAAGACGTTACTGACATCGTTCTGAACCTGAAGCAGGTCCTCCTTGTATCAGAAGGTCGCGAGACCGCGAATCTGATCATCGACGTCAACCGTGAAGGCCCCGTTACCGCGGCCGACATTCAACTCGACGCCAACATTCAAGTCGTTAATCCAGACCAAGTCATCTGCACACTCGATAAAGAACAGCGTTTCCTCGCTGAACTCGAAGTGCGTGTTGGACGTGGTTACTGCGCAGGTGATGACAATAAGAAGGATGATCAACCGATCGGCGTTATCGCTATCGACTCACTCTTCAGCCCTGTTAAGCTCGTAAAATACTCGGTCGAAAACACGCGTGTTGGACAGGAGATGGACTACGACAAACTCATTCTTGAGATCACAACAGACGGACGTATCACTCCGGATGATGCCCTTAAGCAAAGCGCTGCAATCGTGAAGCACCACATGGACGTCTTCGATGAAGTATCGAAGGAGGACATCGAGTTCGAAAGCGAAAGCAAAGAAATCAGCGAAGAACAGAATCGCCTACGTAAGCTGCTCAATATGAGCGTCAACGAAATCGAACTTTCTGTTCGTGCGGCCAACTGTTTGAACAACGCAAATATCACCACTGTTGGTGAGCTTGCGATGAAGTCTGAGCAAGAAATGCTTAAATATCGTAACTTCGGTAAGAAGTCCCTCAACGAGATCAAAGACAAGCTCGAGCAGCTTGGCCTCTCTCTGGGAATGAAAATCGACGAGCGTCTCCTTGAAAAAGGTACTGAGCTTTAATCCGCCTTTTAGGCACAAGTAATTTAGAACATGCGTCACAGCAAAAGAAGACATTCACTGGGGGTCTCCGGACCACACCTATCCGCCATGATGGGCAACCTCGCAGTTGCACTCATTACACATGGTCGTATTCAAACAACATTGACTAAAGCCAAAGCGCTTCGTCCATTCATCGAGAAGATCATTACCTTCGCGAAGAAGGCAGAAGCCGCAAACGACACTGCACGTAAGTTGCACTACCGTCGCTTGGCGATCTCTCGTGTTCGCGACAAAAAAGCAGTAGCTAAGCTGTTTGATGAGCGTGCGAGCGAATTCACCGACCGCAATGGTGGTTACACACGTATCTACAAGGTCGGTCAACGTATCGGCGATGCTGCTGAAATGGCATTGATCGAACTGATTGATGGCAACGACGAGGGCTACTCTAAGAAGCCAGCAAAAAAGGCTACTAAAAAGGCCACCAACAAGGCAGCTAAGGCTGAAGCAGAAGTCACTGAAGCAGAAGTAACCGAAGCAGAAGTCACTGAAGCAGAAGTCACTGAAGCGGAAGTAACAGAAACGGAAGCGAAAAAACCTGTTAAGAAAGCCGCCAAGAAAGCCGCCAAGAAAGCCGCTAAGAAAGCTGTTAAAAAAGAAACACCAGCTAAAGAAGAGACGGATGCATAGTCCC
>JAFMHF010000088.1 GCA_017854655.1 Puniceicoccaceae bacterium
CCTTCGGTCTGGATGCAAATATCTCCGTCGGTCATCGCATCATTTAACCCAGAAAAATCCAGTGTCAGCAGTCGCATGCCATGTAACTTTGCCTCGATAGGCGCATAACCGGCTTCACCATGCAGGGTTGGAAAGACGAATAGGTCGTGGGCGAAGAAATAGAATGACAGATCGCAGCGAGGTACCTGTTTCGGATCAACAAACACCACGTTCAGACCTTTTTGCGCCACATAATCTTCGAACAGTTGCCGATCAGGGCCGTTGCCCATAATGGTGAAAGTATACCTGACCTCTTTGGGCAAACTCGCGAGTGCCTTCAATATGATCATCACACCCTTCCATTCCAGCAATTTGCCGGTGTAAAAGAGCTTCAGCACTTGCGGATCGACCGACACTGCGGCACGCGCTTCCGCAATCTTGAAATCTGCTGCCTGTACCGCCAGAAAGTCCGATTTGACGACGCATTTGTTGCGAGCAAATTTCGGCAGAATCGATCGAGTTGCAGCATTGCCCGCATATATTTCACTGGCCTGTGACAAAGTGATCAATACGAACGGATCTAGAAAGTGCGCCCGTTGCATAAACATTCTAAACAATTCCTTGCACTGTGCTTTCGGCGAAAAAAACCTGCGGAAGCGCAGCGGGAAGCGTCCACCACCACTGAGCGGATCCAGATGAAATTCCTTCGAAAAAAACCAGAGAAACGAAGGCCAGCGATAGGAGCCGTAGGTGCTTCTAATCGCCAAATCAAACTGCTCCCGGCGGAACCGCCGCAACATATAAAACAACAGTCGAAACTCCCAGGCATATGCTAGCAATTGATAGCCCACTGCTGGTATCGATTTAAGCAAGGCGTCCACACGTTCGGGAAAATCAACCAGGTGCACGATCACGTTGTCTAAACTGTGTTGCCGAACCTGTGCCTCAATCTGCGGATTGATGACTGCTGAGGTAAACAGATGCACCTCAGTCGAGCGCGCCGCACATTCCTTCAAACATTGCCAGCCTAATTCACACTCGCTGCCTCTATTTGAACTACAAGCAAATGCTGAGATTGCAGTTTTCATACGATGGTTTTTTTCCATTCGAAAGCGATTTATTTCCAGCCAAAATTTAATTTTAAAATACCAATAAAAGCCAGCGATGCATTGATTGAAGCTAATCTGATACTAGGCATATTCTGCTAGACAGTAGGGGGAATAAGTCCGGTCAAGATGGCAAAACCTCCGCAGGTTGCTGATGCTTTAATTCCAGGTCCAAGGTTAATAATTCCTTAATATGATCCGCAGTTCGCAAGGTTAACGCTAGCCCGGTGAGCAATGGATTAGCATAGCCACAAGTAGGAAAGGCAGATGTGCTAGTGACATACAGGTTGCTGACTGAGTGAACTTTACAGTTTTCATCGACGACACTTTCTTTGGGGTTTAGCCCCATCCTGGCCGTTCCCATGTGATGATAACCGCCGATCAGCGAACGATCCCACTCCGCATCATCATCCATGACCCATGGCTCGGTGACAAGCTCGCCGATCCCTGATTGCTTTAATAATTCACCAATTATTTTTTGGGATTCACGAATCGACACTTTATCAAGCAAGGAGAGTCTCCAATCGAGAACTGCCCGTGGCACACCTAACTCGTCGAGTTGATCGCTAATCATCACCCGACTGTCTGGATTCGGAACCGACTCGGATTGGCAATAGAGTTCGAGAATTTTCGGCCGAGAAAAGACTTGGCCATACAATACCCGAAAAACATCGTCTGGGTTGAGCACCAAATTCTTCAGCTGTGTGCCCAGACCATCTGGAATGCCCCCGTTCTTTACCTGCCGCAGGAAAGACTTCATGGATCGCATATTGGCGACGATCAGTTTCAGGGAGCGGTAACCAGCTGAATTACGCGATGGCGCCACCGTTCTCAGGTGTGCGGAATAATTCAACAGCTGCTTTTCGCGCTGTGTTTGTTCCCGTATCGTGTAGGCGAACTTCACTCCATCGATCGGTCGCTCAAGGTTCAGGCGTGCTTTAGCACCCTTGATAAAACGATAATCAAGCGCTGGGATGACTGCTCGGTTCGACTGCTTTCGATTGTATAAATGTATTTTTGCCGTCACCACATGCGGATGCTCCATGAAATAACGCCCCACCACATCATGTTGATTGCCAATCCCCTGCCGTTCTCCCTGCTTTGAGGCCAACAAGATACGTGCCGCTTCTATTGCTCCAGGGAGTAACACAAACACCTTAGCCTGCACTTCGTATCGATTGTGGTTCAATGTTGCGACACGGCTACGCGTAATTTTACCACCCGGAGCATCAGTCACTAGTTCCGTCACATTCGAATTCATATACACCCTGAGATTCGACGCGTCTGCAAGCGCCTGCCTGTAGCGTTTCCCAAACTTAGTTGGCGTACTACCCACCCAAACAGTCGATTGAATTGAATCATTTACATATGGCACCTGGTATAAATCAGGCATCGCATATGACCAATCCAACGCATCGAACGATTTATCCGCGACTTCACACAGTTGCTGTGCCTTGACGTACGATGAAGCCAGATCCTCCCTGCTAATCGGCCAACCGCTATACGGAATCCAATCCCTCTTTTCAAAATCAATTGCATCCAACGGCCGGCACCAACCGGCCCAGAGATTCGAACCACCGCCAAAATATCGAGGGCGGGCATGATCAAGCCGATAATACGGCTCGCCGAGATTGTCACCATTTGCAAGCTCTTGGGTTCGTGGATTTGGCTCAAAATCTCCACCTTCCAACAGGCATACATCCAAACCTGAGTCGATAAACTGCAATGCCATTCCGATGCCAGCAACACCGCCTCCAATGATACATAAGTCCGCTTGTATCACCTCTCCATTAGGAACTTTTTTACCATCTATAATCATACGATATTCTTATTAATAAAATATTTAAATAACTACTATTTAAACCAGAAATTACTAATCATATTACATATATAGCTAAATGTTTAATGCAATTTTGAATCATCATTATACGCTTTATTTAAAGCGCAGGCATCTTGCCGTGTATCGCATTAGTAAAATGAAGCCTGTAGGCTAACCGTGGTGTGTACACTCGACTTGTGGTCTAGATAACTCGATGACACTCATGCAAGATCGCTATTCTGTACTCAGCGCAATGAGCGCTTATTGTAAACGGATCGACCGATAGGCGACTTCGATCGGATCTGGGTCTCCCCTGGCCACATCCCCCCAGGATAGCGCAGTATCCTGAGCGATGTCGCGAATAAGGGTCTTGCCCTGCGCAAGTGCGACCGGGAGTAGCGTCTGCGCACGCACAACGGCAGTATTCTCACATTCGCCGTAGTAATCAAAGCCACCCAATCCATCGAGCACGTCGCCTGCTTTAAGATCCTTCTTTGCAGTCGCAATCACTTCCACCTTAAAGTCGTGCATCGAATCGACCGTGCCATCGGCAAAATCAACCAGTCGCACGATCGAGAACGGCAACTCAAAAAACAACAAGTGATACGGCACATAAAAACTATACAGCGGCCCCTTGCCAAGTTTCCCATAGGCCAGGAAGCGTGCGGAAACAGGATCGTCGGTCGAGGCAAAGACAAATACTCCTGGGCCCGGCTGGGCACCGATCACCATCTCAACAATGCCCCCTAGCTGCTTGAGTTGCTCAATGTCGTAGCGACTAGTCAGGTCGTCGACATGGCCATCATACTCAAAAGCGAGCATGCCGCGCCGCGCTACCTGCATACCGGTGGCATTGGCGATTGCGGCCTGCTCAAGAGAGACTTTTGTGCCATCGGCAAAGCTGGTGACCATATTGACACTGAGGCCGTTCTCCGCGGCAAACTGCTGCTGAGTTGCCGGAGTCCGGTAGTGATCGAGCATGCCCTTGATGTTGCCACAAACCAGTGGATTGAAGCCCATCAACTTGACTTGCCGGTAGAGGTTGAGCGTGACGCCTGGCTGGTCGCCATCGCCCAAAGTGTAGCGCACGCCATATTCCCGTGCTTTGATCTGCAAGTAAGGACCAATGGTGGCATCGAGCTCCGCATTGAATGACACGACATGCTTGCCAGCAGCCATGGCTTGCATAATCCAGTCGAAGGCCAGCTGAATGGTACCGGTCATTTCAACCACCACATCAATCTGCTCGGCTGCCCAGAGTATTTCGGGCGACTCAACGGTAATAGCCTGACCTGCAAGGATGGCATCATCCAACGCTGGGCCGTTGGCAGCGCTCGAGGTTGTATCAATACCAGCTGTGGCATACGCGCGCGCGGCCTTTTCCGGCGTGCGGTTATAGATTGCAGCGGTACGCATGCCTGGCGTGTAACGCTCAATCTGGTTGACCAGACCGATCGACATTTCGCCAGCGCCGAGGATGCCCACCTGGATCGGATTCCCAGCCGCTTGGCGTTCTTGCAGTTTTAAATCAATTACCATCATTGTGTATGCCTGTTATTATGATGCCGCAAAATCGGGCCAGTTCTGATCTTTTTCTGAAACCACCGATGGCTCAACCGGCCATTCGATATTAAACTTCGGATCGTTGTAGCGTAGGCCATCTTCACAATTGGGCGTATAATATTCACCGACCATGTACAGCACCTCAGTGTGCTCCTGCAGCGTCATGAACCCATGCGCAAAGCCCTTCGGAATGTAGAGCATCCTTAGATTATCCGCCGTCAGTTCGATGCCGTAGCTCTGCAGATAGGTGCTGGAATCGGGGCGCAAGTCGATGATCACATCAAAGATTGAACCGCGCAGACAGCGTATGAGCTTGGTCTCTTCAGCGGGTGCCTTCTGGTAATGCATTCCACGCAGCGTGCCGGCATCGCGACTGTAAGAGCTATTGCTTTGCACAATGGTAGCATCGAGGCCGTGCGCTTCGAGTTCCTTTCGACAAAATGTGCGGGCAAAATAACCGCGTTCATCACCACGTGGTTCGATCTCAAGGATCCATGCATCCTGCAAGGGAGATTGTGTGAATTTCATCGGAGTTAAACTAGCCTCGAGTGAGGCCAATACCTTCATAAACCGCGACACTATCTTTGGGAATCATCCGACGCCCATCAATCAAAAGGGGCTGTTGTGGCAGGCCAGCCAACTGTTGTGGTAATTCCTCAAACTGCGCCCACGACGTCATCAGCAGGATGGCCTGAGCTTCGCGAATGCAATCCTCAACCGTATATGCATACTGTATTACATCTTTCCCCAAGGTGATTTCAGTCTCCTGTTGCGCTACTGGATCGAACGCAGTGACCACAGCACCTCTGACGATCAATTCACGCACGACAGTAATAGATGCCGACTCGCGTATATCATCCGTGCCTGGCTTAAAGGCCAAGCCAAGCACAGCAACCTTAAGCCCCGAAAGATCTGGATGATGCTGTCGGAGCAATTCGATCATACGGTATGGTTGCTCGCGATTCACATTAATCACAGAATCGAGAATCAACATCGAGCTTCCCTTCTCCTTACCGTATTGGATTAATGCCTTCACATCTTTAGGAAAACAGCTTCCGCCAAATCCACAACCGGCAGCCAGGTAAGTCAGCGATGAGGGGAAAATCCGGCTACCATCTGGCATGACTGGTGCGAAGCGCTTATCCAGATGCACACCACGCATTACTTCGACCACGTCGACATCCTTAATCAGCGAACACAGGTTACCGATCTCATTGGAGAAGGAAATCAAGGTCGCCAGTAACGAGTTGGCAGTATACTTAATCATCTCCGCGGTCCGCGGCGAAGTGCGAATCTTGTGAGTCTCGTTGAATGCCGCGTAAACGGCTTCCAATGTATTGATGCTGCGTTCGTCGATGCCACCAAGGACGATACGGTCGGGCTCCATGAAATCCTGAATCGCCTCGCCCTCTTTAAGGAACTCTGGGTTCATGCCGACGCCGAAATCAACACCAGCCTTTTTTCCGGAAGCCGCTTCAAGAATCGGCAGCACGACCTCTTCCGTGGTGCCAGGAACAACGGTACTTTTGACGACCACCATGTGGTAACCAGCCTTACGCTTCAATACCGTGCCGATTTGCTTCGCAACAGCCCGAATGTAAGTTAGATCGATATGCTCACCATCAAATGGAGTACCGACTGCGATCAGCGACAGCTCACTATTGATCACAGCATCTTCGAAAGCAGTCGTCGCCCGCAGTTTCTGGCCGATCAAGCTCTTTAATAAGTCGTCCAGGCCTGCCTCATGAATGGGCGCTTCGCCGCGGTTAATTCTGTCGACCTTGTCCTGCAGCACATCGACACAAGTCACATCATGCCCCTTTGCAGCCAGGCAGACCCCAGACACAAGCCCAACGTATCCAGTTCCAATAATTGAAATTTTCATTAGGAATCTTCGGCTTCGTTGTTGTCTTGATACCAAATTAAAGCGCGCTTAAGGCCCTCATTAATATCAATCTGAGGGTCGAACTTTAACTCCTCGCAAGCTTTATGGATAACCGGGCAACGGCGGTTTGGATTGTCTACCAAATAGTCGACATCGGCACTCACTTGATGCACGACCTTACCTTCGTAACCAAATAGATCTGCGGCAGTCGCCACCACGCGCTCTGCCAGTTCACTCATCGATATTTCTGGGGTCTCGATCCCGATGTTGTAGGACTCACCATTACGACCACGAATCAGAATCTTGAAATAGCCGATGACCGCATCAGCCACATAGCAGAACGTGCGCGTTGGTGAACCATCCGAAAGCATCACGATATCGTTGCCATCTAGCACATTACGAACGAAGTCAGGGAGAACGCGCTTGTCGGTAATTTTCAGGCCGGGGCCATAGTTATTAAACGGCCGCGCAATCCGCACTGGCAAGCCATGTTGTTGCGCAAAGTTAACACATAGCGTTTCACCATAGCGCTTCGACTCATCGTAACAGGCGCGCGGTCCAGTGCAGCTAACATTGCCCCGATATGTTTCCGGAGTCGGTATGTTTTCTGCAGTCGGGTCACCGTATATCTCACTGGTTGAAAAGTATAACAGACCAGAGACCTGTTGCTGCTGCGCCTGCATTTTTAGGCAGTATTCCAACACACGTCGAAGCCCCTCAACATTGGCATCCATAGTCTCGATGGGGAACTTCCTGTAGAACATTGGTGAGGCGATCGAGGCCGCATGAATAATGTAATCAAAAGTAGCCATCTCCTCAGGAAGCGGCTGCGTAATGTCATGCTTAACCAACTCAAGATTCAGATCAGCTTGCAGTGCCGTCAACCAGTCCGGCACGCCACGCATAAAGTTATCGAACACAGTCAGATTCAATTCGTTGCCCGCAGTAACTTTGGTATTCTGATGCAGCAAGGCCTGCACTAAATAGTAACCGAGAAAACCAGCCCCACCAATGAGCAGTACTTTCTTTTTGCACAACTCCTGGAATTCATCCTGCAATTGTGCGCAAATGAAGTCGAGGTCCTCGCGGACGATGTCTTTCGCTGTTTGAATCGTAGCCATTTTAGTCAATTCTAGTTATTGCCAAACCTTCCAAGGCGCCTGTCCGCTCAACCAGAGCTCCTCGAGCATCATCTTGTCGCGCAAGGTATCCATCGGCTGCCAAAACCCCGTATGCCGATACGCTGCCATTTGACCATCTCGAGCGAGGTTTTGCATTGGAGATTTCTCCCATGGTTCCGAGTCGGAGGGTATATAATCAAGTGCCTTGGGATTAATAACGAAGAACCCGCCATTAATCCACGCACCATCGCCTTGTGGTTTCTCCATGAAATCGGGCACACGATTATTATTCGGGTGCAAAGTGAACGCGCCAAAGCGGCCGGGAGGCTGGATCGCAGTCAACGTCGCAAGCGTACCCTGCGCTTTGTGGTATTCGATACTCTCTCGAATGTTCACATTCGACACGCCATCGCCATAAGTCATGCAAAATGTCTCATCGCCGATGTAGTCACGTAACCGACGTAGCCGCCCCCCCGTCATACTTTTCAGACCTGTATCCACACAGGTGACTCGCCACGGTTCCGCTCGATGCCGATGCACCTCCATACGATTCGACTGTAGATCAAAGGTCACATCAGAATCAGTTAGAAACATGTCTGAAAAATACTGCTTAATCATCTCTCCTTTATAGCCACATGCGACCACGAAGTCGGTAATGCCATGGTGGGCATACAGCTTCATGATATGCCACAGGATCGGCCGCTGCCCGATCACCACCATCGGTTTGGGTCGCACCGTGCTCTCTTCACTGATTCGGGTGCCGTATCC
>JAFMHF010000089.1 GCA_017854655.1 Puniceicoccaceae bacterium
ACGAACCTTTTGGAAGGCTGGGACTGCCATTGCAGCGAGAAGACCGATGATAACTACAACGATCATGATTTCAACGAGTGTGAATCCTTTTTTGCTTTTGTTTTGCATGATGATATTCCTTTTTTGTTATTATTATTTATTATATTTGCACCCAGAGAAACCCGAGTGAAGTACAACCAAAGCGCCTCACGGTCGAAAACTCAAGCAAAAGCGACTTATAGTCAGTGATTTAACACTTTTTTAACGCACTCACCCTACGTGCGTACAACCTGCACTAGGCCTCGGAAACATCGGGTCGATACGTCGCGAAAATCATTTTTCCGCCGGCAGACGGGACCACCGAGTCCACTTCCACTCGCACCTCGTTGCCAATTTGCGCGCTGCCGCCATTCACCACTAGCATAGACCCGTCCGGCAAGTAACCAATCGCTTGCCTCGCATCCTTGCCAGCGCGCACCAACTCAGCACTTACAAGAGTTCCAATCGAAATCTCTTGGTTCAGCGCTTTCACCAGTGATGTGATGTTCAACCACTCTACCTCATGAAACTCCGCGAGCTTCGCTAAATTATAATCCGTGGTCAGCAGCTTGGCTTTCATTGAGACTGCCAGAAATACCAACTTCGAATCCACCGCCTGCGCATCCAACACATCACTCTCGTGGATGCGTAGGTCTAGATGCTTCATCTTGCGTAGTCGATTCAAGATATCCAGCCCCTTGCGGCCCTTCTCCTTGCGAATTGGATCCGGAGAATCCGCGATGGCTTGTAGTTCATCCAACACGAAGCGGGGAATCAACAGCGCGTGCCCCATCCATTTACTCTCACAAATCGGTGCGATACGCCCGTCAATCAAGGCGCTGGTATCCACCACGACGAGCGGCGTCTCTACATTCTCAGCACTAAACCTCACATATGGGATAACTAGGTTGAATTCATCCTTACCTCGAAGCGCAATCACCGTGGCAAGATACATCGAGATCACATATAACGCTAGACGAACCAGATACAGCATCTGCGCTAAGTCCGGGTCGCTCTCCAAGGGCTCAAACAACGGCGACGTACCCAGTAAGTACGCAATCGCACCGCCAATGAGTAGACCAAAGGTAATCGCCGAAAGACCACGCAACGAAAAGCCCCGCAGCATCAGGTCGGTCAGAATCACCAAACTCGCCATGCCCATGCCTATAAATATGACGAGCCACAAGCTCCACTCTGCGACCTGGTACGACATCAGCACGCAACCCAGCAGACTGATCAGCAGAAAGAAAATACGAAAAATGAGCAGAGTTTTTTTCATCAAAAAATGATCGCCGGAAATTTAAAAATCAAGTGCACCCGACAGCCACGCAGCCACAACGGGAAGCATCATAAACAAGAACATAACGACATAAATAATGAGTTTAGCCCGATCTGCTTTTTTTTGCACATCCGCTTGGCTCACCGCTTCGTCTAAATGCTCCATAGTTTTAGCACTATGCCAGAAACGCAGCCTCGAAAGCAACTCGAACTTGCTCCCGTTAAGTTAATTAAATGTTAATCGACGAGCACCACGATTCGAAATCCAGTCAATCGATTACGCTCGCCTCGTGGTGCACTGCGTGTCGGTACGCTAAAAATCGACTCGAGTCGGTCCTGGGCGTGTCCGCCAATGTGACGTGCCTCCTCCGAATTGAATCGATCGCCCGACTCTAACCACTCACTAACATTTCCCAGCAGATCGTAAAACCCACTCGCAAACGGCGCCTTCTTGCCAACGGGCTGCGCCACGCCATCTGCATCCAAAATACTCCAGACGTGCTCTTCAAGCACGACATAACGTAAACGACCCAACGCTTGACGAAATTCATTTTCTGATGGCAACCGAACTTCTTTGCCTAAAATCCAAGACAACCGCTCACAAAAACTTTTAGCCTCGGTCCAACTCACCGAGTCCACCGGATTAACATCTCCTTGATTACGACTCGGATTCGTACCCATCATTATCGCATAGAGCGCCTGAGGCAATTCAGTGCGGAGCATGCGCAAACCGTCCACTCCCGGCACAGGAAGCAATGCATCATACACGCGGTCCTGAATGTAGCCGAGGTCGCTTTGCACTAAGTTCAAATAGCGCACCTTCACCTCAAGCTCTTCATCATTGAGTGAACTGCGCGGGAACGCATTCTGCATGTGCTTAATATCGCGACGCAGCGCCACAATCACTTCTGCAGCCTCATACGTGCGGCGCTCGGAGAGTAAGCGCTTCAGCAAATCGTGATTTTCCTCGATCTCCAAGCCCAGCTCAACACTTTGAGCCGTCTGACTCTTGCGCTGAAACTCTGCCACACGCTCTGAAGATGCGTAAGGACTGTCTGGATATTCTTTATTTAACTGCTTTTGGAGACGGGCCACTTCCTCGTACAGGCTCGCCGCTTTTAGCGTTTCACCTTCTGCGCGACTCGCATCCGCCAGGTTCGACACCTGCTGAATTTCGAGATGATCGTGCCCCGACTCGATCCCCACCCATTTTATCTTTAAGCGCTCCAGCCTAGAAACACTCGCTTGGTTGGTGCCGCGATACTCACGATTGAGCTCCAGCTGGATCTGTATCGCCTGCTGCAACAAAGCCGCGGCAGACTCCCACTCGTTTTTTGCAATGAAGGCATCTGCCTGTATCTCAAAATTCAGACTTTGCTGCAACAGCGGTTCAGCCGCGAGATAGCGCGCCTGCCGCTGTAAGCGTGTGGCACGCCCGACATCATAAGCCGAACTTAATGGGAAATTTTCATTAATTGCTTTCTGCTTCTCAAAGGCCTCCTGATACTTATCCCGCGCAGCCTCATACGCTTTATCTTGCGCCAAGCTCTGCGCCTCAGATTCGGATGCCGCACTTTCGACCTTCAGATACTCTGCTGATAGATCTTGATACTGCTCCTCCAAATCCTCCACGCGTTGTGATGCCTCTGCATTATATCCGGGTAGCGCATCGACATACTGACGTTGCAACTCTAGCGCTCGCTTCAACAACAACGCATCCTGCGGCTGCGCCGAACGTATCGCCATTACCTCCTCAAATTGCGCCTCCACCTCGAAACTCTGCTCGCGCAGGGCGATCGCCTCAACAGAGATCTCTACATCCGCAGTGGGCGCGCTATAATCGACTTCCTTTGGCCCAAATTGACTCAAGAACCAAAATAGCCCCAATACACCCGTACAAGCCATGACAATGAGCAACACGACCATGAATCGCTTGAGACCACTGGTTTCGTAGGATCGGCGGGAGCGGAGAGACTTCTTCAAACGGAGCATAAGGGAATTGGAGCTGGCACTGTAAACACTATCTGCCTAAATGAACCTCACGCTTGCCTCGCCGCAAGGCTAAAGGCTCCGGCAGTTGTCAGTTGTCAGTTCTCCGAGAAAGTGCATATCACGTACTATCTCTTTCTTTCTTCTCACATAATAGCAGTTTTCCATGTTTCAGCAGATCACGATCCTCGGGCCCGGCCTTCTTGGCGCCTCCTTAGCTATGGCGGTAAAAGAACGCGGACTCGCCGCACGAGTCGTGACATGGTCCCGACGGCCTGAGTCTCGCGCGAAGTGCCTCAACCAGAGTTGGTGCGATGCAGTGTTCGACTCCCCCGAAAAGGCCGTCGTTGGCAGCGACCTAGTGGTAATCTGCACGCCCGTCCAAACCATCGTCCCGCTTTTAGTGCAAATTCGCCCGGCACTCGACGCAGAGGCACTGATCACCGATGTCGGCAGCACCAAGAGCCTGATCTGCCGCGAAGCGCGCAGCGCACTGGAGGGGCACTCAGCCACTTTTCTCGGCGCACATCCGATGGCTGGCTCTGAGCAAGCAGGCATGGAACATGCGCAGTCCGACCTGTTTGAGAACGCGGCCTGCATCCTCACACCACTCGACGATGCCTCCGCCGAAGCGATCGCCAAACTCAGCGCTTTCTGGGATGCCCTCGGCATGACTGTCTCAACCGTATCGCCCGAAAAGCACGACGAAATCGTCGCTCACGTTAGCCATCTACCGCACCTACTCGCCTCCACACTCTGTGGCTACCTCGCCGCGCAAGACGACACCTGGCGGACCCTCGCCGGCGGCGGACTGCGCGATACCACACGTATCGCTTCTGGCGATCCGCAGCTCTGGAAGCAGATTCTCGAACAAAACAGCGACGAAGTGGTACGTGCCATCGAAGGCTTCGAGCAGCAGCTTCATCATCTTAAAACAGCTCTTCTTAACCAAGACTCACTCGGCGTCATCGCTCAACTCGAACGCGGCAAAACCTACCGCGATCAATTGTAATTCGGGCAAGGTTCCTAGTGGAGGGAAACGCTCCGTCGTTTCCACCGACAGCCCAAGCGAGCTCTATCTACGCACGGAAATGACGGAGCATTTCCCTCCATTTTTTAAAATTTGTTCCTTAAGTTGCCCAAAGGGCACCCACTTCACTCACCCCTTCGGGGCAAATCGTTCCGATTCACCATCTCCGCGCTACTCGCGCTTAGTCAGTATTTCAAAAAGATGACCGATCCACTGCCCATCACGCCTTTTATTCAGCAGCTCGACAACACCATCCAGTTGCCTGGCTCAAAGAGTATTACCAATCGTGCCCTAATTCTCGCCGCACTCGCCGAAGGCGAAACTCGCCTCGAAGGTGCGCTGTTTAGCCGCGACACCCGCATCATGCTCGGAGCGCTCACTGCGCTCGGCTTTCAATGCGCGGCCGACCAGACCGCCGCAACCATCACCATTAAAGGTGAAGGTGGCAGTATCCCCAACTCCGCGGCAGAGTTGCACGTCGGCAACGCCGGCACCGCCGCACGCTTTCTCACCGCCTTTCTCGCACTGCAAGCTGGCGGCACTTATAAACTCGATGGCGACCCTGCCATGCGCGACCGACCGATGTCCGGCCTACTCGATGCACTGGTCGCACTCGATGCCGCCGAGTTCGAGTTTCACGGCATGCCG
The DNA here is from genome assembly GCA_017854655.1 of Puniceicoccaceae bacterium. Lineage (GTDB taxonomy): Bacteria > Verrucomicrobiota > Verrucomicrobiia > Opitutales > Coraliomargaritaceae > Lentimonas. Next base: position 4,964 of record JAFMHF010000089.1, read on the forward strand.
GGGCATTTCCCATTCACGCTCAAAGCCAAAGGCTACAACGGCGGCACTGCCACAGTCGATGCCAGCGCCAGCAGCCAGATTCTCTCCGCACTGCTCCTCGCCGCACCCGCAGGTTCAGCCGATGTGCAGTTCGCCTGTCCAGGCGTGCGGCCGGCTTACGTCGCGATCACTCTGAAAATGCGTGAAGCTTTTGGTGCGGCTCCGGCCACCAGCGATGCGCAGGGCAACTATTCACTCAAAGCGCTCCACTATAAAGCTCCGAGCACTGGCACCTACTCGATCGAGCCTGACATTTCTGCAGCCAGCTACTTCCTCGCCCTCACATTACTTCAAGGCGGCCAGCTCACGATTCCAACTCTCAGCCCAGAGCCACTCCAAGGCGACGCCCGCTTCATCGAAGTACTCGCTCACCACGGCCTGCGCGTTGATGCCGAGTCCAATCAATGGATCATTAATTGTGCCGCCCCAGAGGCAATCGGCCGCGGCCATCGCGAAATCGATTTCAATCCCTTCTCAGACACCTTTTTAACCTACGCCGCGATCGCACCCCTACTCGGCGGTTCCGTTCGCATCTGTGGCATTGGCCACACGCGCCACCAAGAGACCGATCGCATCGCCGGTATGGCCAATGAACTCTCGAAGCTCGGCCAGCTCGTCAAAGAAGAGGACGATGCACTGACTATCAGCATAAAGCCCAACGAACTACGCGCACGCGCAATGAAAGCACGCAATGCAGGTCAATTGATCGAAATCGACACTTACGAAGACCACCGCTTCGCGATGAGTTTCGGGATCCTTGGCAGCTTCGACTTGATTGGCGACGGCAAGCCGTGGCTCGCCATTAAAAATCCAGAGTGCTGCGGAAAGACCTTCCCTGGCTTCTTTGCGGCCTTGGATCAATTGCGCGGATAGGTGAAAGGAGTGTGGGCGACTCGCCCACGTTGAACCGATATTGACACAAACGAGGGCGAGTCGCCCTCACGCCTTTGAGTTCAGAGCTCGGTCGCCGTCTGCTCCGTCCATAGGCCGAGCTTTGTCGCCGCCGCCGACACTGCAGCCACACATGCCGTCTCAGCTCGCAGCACATGTGCGCCCATGTGCGCCAGTTTCCAGCCGTTCTTACAAAACACATCGCGCTCGTAAGACGACCAACCACGCTCAGGTCCGAGCGCAATCACTGCGCTCGCAGCAGCATCGGGCAACACTTCCCCCAGTGAGCCACCAGCCTCGTAATTATCCAACGCCACATGCACACCCTCGCCATGCAGCGCGGAGATTGCGGTCTGCAAATCCGCATGCATCGCAACCTGAGGAAGATGAGTACTAAAAGCCTGCTCCGCACCGAGGCGGATACGATCCCGCCACTCATCCGTTTGCCACAAACTGCTCTGCGCATATGAAGGTTCGCTGCGTTCGGCTTCGAAAAAATGAATGCCCGCCACGCCGAGACTCGCACCCTCAAACAGAATACGCTTCGCTGTATGTGGACGGGGCAAGCCTATCAGCAAAGTCACCGGTAACGCCGCAGGCGCTGGCTCCGTACCAACCACCTCCAGCTCGAAACTACCATTAGGCTCCACGGCCACGACTTTCGCCCGCGCACGTAGCCCATTGACGAAGCCAAGAAACACCAAGGTGCCGACCTCCGCGCGCAGCACTTTACGCAAATGCTGCGCACGCGGATCGCTCCCTTCGAGTCGAACCGACTCAAAGGCTTCATCAAAAAGCATCAAATTCATAAACGAGGATACACTTTTGTTATTTGCTGGAGGGATGCCGTCTCCGGCGTCCTCCATCAGAGGCACTATTCAACTGACACAGTTAGACCGCTGGGACACTGTCTCTGCAAATAAAACAGAGAGCCACACTCGCCAATTAACGACGACGACCGAAACGGCTCGAGGCCGAATTGCGCTTACGACGCTTCGGCGGAGCGGCAGACTCGCTGCGAATGATCGGTTCGTGGAAATAATTAAAATCATCGAGCTTACGCTGCTTAATCGGCTGATCGATAAATTTCTCAATCGCATCGAGCTTCGCCTGCTCATCGGGAGCGACCAGAGTCATCGCATCGCCCTCGCGCTGTGCACGACCAGTGCGTCCGATTCGGTGTACGTAATCTTCCGCATGCTCCGGCACATCGTAATTGATGACGTGCGTCACATTGGCGATGTCCAGACCGCGCGAAGCAATGTCCGTCGCGACGAGAATCTTCATCGTGCCGTCCTTAAACTGCTCCAAGGCCTTAGTACGGGCCTTTTGCTGAAGATTCGAGTGCATTGCTACGCAACTGTAATCACGCTCCTGCAACCAGCGAGCGATACGATCTGCGCCGACTTTCATGCGGCAGAAAATAATCATGCTATCGACTTCCATGCTGTCGATCAGAGCGATCAACAAGTCAAACTTCTGCATCGCGCCAACTGGATACACTTCGTGCTTCACTGTCTCAGCAGGCGTCAGCTTAATCCCAATCGATACTTCGACAGGATCCTTCAGGCTCTTTGCAACCAAGCGCTTGATGTCGTCCGAAACAGTTGCTGAAAACAACAGCGTCTGGCGATTTGCGTTACACATTTTAATAATACGCTGCACGTCGTCGATGAAGCCCATGTCGAGCATGCGGTCCACTTCGTCGAGCACCAAGACTTCGACTGAACGGAGGTCAAAATTGCCCTGCTGTAAGTGATCGAGTAAACGTCCAGGGGTCGCAATCACGACATCCGCGCCTTCGCGTAGCTCGTCGAGTTGCTTGCCATAGCCGACACCACCGTGGATCAGGCAGCACTTCGGCGCACAGTATTTACCATACGATGCAAATTGATCTTCGACCTGAGCAGCGAGCTCACGTGTCGGTCCAAGTACCAGGCAACGAGGTGGCGCGCCTTTTTTGTGGCCGCCGAGGCGATGTAGGATCGGCAGCGCATAAGCTGCAGTCTTACCTGTGCCAGTCTGCGCAGAGCCGATGACATCCTTGCCCTCAAGGATGTGCGGGATGGAGCCGGCTTGAATAGGAGTCGGCGTAGTGAAACCGAACTCGTCGATAGATTTAAGAATAGACTCGTCGAGTCCAAGATCGTGAAACGTCATTATATGTGGTCTGGGTGAAAAGCCCGGCCAACTTACGCATCCGGGTCCAATTAAGAAGTCGCGTAGCGTGCGTGTATTTCTTTGAGAATCAAGGAGAAAGCACATACTCGAGTATCTAGAGGTCAGTCACCCCAGCCTCGATCATAATCCTACTCATAATC
>JAFMHF010000013.1 GCA_017854655.1 Puniceicoccaceae bacterium
TCGACGACGGTGGTTGGGGATCCCGCGGCAGTGTATAGGGGAGGGTCCGCCTCCGCGCGGACCGCAGTACATGGGCACCAAACACATTGCGGACGACGCGGAGGTCGTCCCTCCCGGAACTGGAGGGCCTCCGCAAGCGGAGACGCCACGATTAGGAGATGGTGCCAGTATAATCGTACAGTTTTGGGCGCTTAATTATGCATAGCACAAAACATGATCAGATAATCGCGGGCGGCGTTAAAAAGCAATCCGCCGGCCGAGTAGAAATTAACTAGCTTAAGATTTCAGGTAAATTACCCGTGCTATGACTAAATTGCTTCGCAGGGACATCTGCTTGCTGCAACAGAGTCAGCCAATAGTTCGCCAGTGGGGTATCCTTCTCAGAGAGTATAATATGCTCTCCTTTACGTAGATTCTTCGCGCCTCCACCAGCGACAATCGCGGGGAGGTTCTTCAGTTGGTGCCCGGTGCGAAGATTGGTGCCGTAGCTGACGATACAATTGTCATACAAGCGGCTGCCATCGCTATCTTTCGCCTCTTTTAAGCGATCCAGGAAGTGTGCAAACAACTCGGAGCACTTTTTATCGCGTTCGCGGGAGGCATTTTTGCGAGGTTCGGAAAAGCCATAGTGGCTGAGTGAGTGCGCTTGCAGCGCGACCCCGATACCCACGAGCAGCGAGCACACGGGTTGGCGATACGTCACCACTCGAGTCGAATCAGTCTGTAGCGCGACGATAATCATGTCGTACATCAACTTAATCTCTTCCTCACCAATCAGTTGGTCGATGGGCTCTGCAAAAGGCGCGTTCGGTTTAGGGATATTTGCCCATTTCGCCTGCCGCTCTAGGCCGAGTTCGACCTGGCGCACGCCTTGGAAGTATTCATCCAGTTTTTCGCGGTCATTGGTGCTTAGATTTCGCTTCATTGCGCTAGCATTGACCCGCACAATATCTAAAATACTTTCCTTCTTCTTCAAGCGATTATCTAGTTCGGCACGGGTGCCGGTCTGTTGTTCGAATATGGTGTGATATAAATCAATCGGCTGGTTAATGCCCGGCAACGGATTGCCACTGTCATTCCAGGAGAGCGAGAGGCCGTTGCCATGTCCGGAATTTTGTAGGCCACTTTTTTCTTTGGCAGAAAGTACCAAGGATGAAAAGCGCGTGTCCTCGCCCAGATGTTGCGCAGCCACTTGATCGCAGGAAATTGAATTAAAAAAACGTTTGCCGGGAGTGCCAGAAACATTAGCACCGGTGAGGTAGGATGAACTGCCGCCATGTGGATTTGTCGCACCTAAATTGGTTAGATTCGAAATCATGGTGAAATCGTCTTGGTGGCGCTTCAACGGCATCAAGCCTTCGGTGAGACCAATATCTGCAAACCGTCCCGCCTGTTTGGGATAGAAAGTATCCTCAGTAAATCCAAACCCGCCTCCAAGGAAGATCATCCGTTTGGGTGCAACATAGGAGGACGCCGTCTTGCCGAATGAAAAGCTCTCGAGGAAGGGTAGTGCCAAGCAGGCGCCACTTGCTCTGAGGAAAGAACGACGAGTGATGGGGTTGGTTTTAAATTGGCTCATGGCATTCGGGGCTTACTTAGTTTTGAACAGAGGGTTTGAAGTAATAATGTGGATCATATCACGCATTCGGTAATTAGTATACTGAGAACGGTTCACCATCGCAAGGACCGCTTCCTCATCAGAGAACTCCATCGTGCGACCAAGGCCGTAGGCGGTCATCGATTCGATCATCTCCTTGGCCAACTTGTGTTTTTGGGTTTTAAGCAGGGCCTTTAAATGATCGAGGTCACGATAAATCATGCCACTCACCAATTTACCGCTTTCTTGGATATTAATATCATCTTTGCCGACTGGTTCCGTATCGCGCCAGCGGCCAACTGTATCAAAAATCTCTAGCCCAAATCCCAACGGATCCATCCGGCTGTGGCAGGATGCGCACGCTGCTTGAGATTGGTGTCGCTGGACCATTTCGCGATTGGTCAGTGGCTGCTTGGATGCACTGCTAAGTTCGGGGACATTCGGCGGTGGTGGCGCGGGCTTATCATTGAGTAATTTCTCAAGAATCATCGCGCCGCGAATGACAGGTGAGGTGCGCTCGCCATTTGAACCCATGGTCAGGAATGCGCTTTGACCGAGTAAGCCGCCGCGTGGGGAGTTCCAGTCCAATGCAATCTTTTGAAAGGCATTCGGGTCCTCTGAGCGAGTGATCGGCATACCATAATAGTCAGCCAGCAGCGAGTTAGCGACGATGAATTCTGAATCAATTAAATTCGTAATCGGCAGATCTTCGCTCACTAAAGTCTTATAAAATTCGACGACTTCACGGTAGGCAGAGTAGCGCACACCCGAATTAAATAGATAGTATTGGTTTTCATCGACCGTGATTGCTTGGTAGCGGTCTAAGTCGCCCCATTGGCTGGAGAACCCTTCGTAAAAGGCCTCCGATTTCCAGTCCGTCAGCATGCGATTCACTTGGCCCTTCAATACCTTGGGGTCGGACAAGGATCCATTTTCAGCAAACCGATACAGCTCCTCGTCTGGGAGACTGCTCCAGAGGAAATATGCCAGCCTGACTGCAAACTCTCGATCACTCAACTGGCGGTCCTTCGTGCCTGATCCGACTTCTTCTAAATATAGAAAACTAGGGGAGGCCAAAACGACCGCGATTGCCTCACCCATTGCTTGATTGAAGTTTTGCCCGTTCGCCCGATTCTCCTCAAAAAATGCCATTAGGCTGTCAATGTATGCCGGTTCAGGTTGCTTGTGGCGGAATGCTTGGTAGGCGAATCGCTCGATGAACTCCCGTGCATTGTCATCTGAATTCAACGAACTGCTGTAGCGCGATGCACCATCTTTAGCATTGATCAGTTCACCGAAGAAATTGGTCTGTTGCCGGTAGAATGGCCCCTCGATTTCGAGCCAATCGACCCAGACGGCGGCCCAAGCTCCCGGCTTATCCACCAGCTTAATGTATTTGGAGACCCCACCGTTGATTTCAGGTCGATTCTCATAGATGGTTAAATTGTGACTATTATCTCCAAAGCGAAGCCTCCTCAAGAGTTCGACTTCACTTGGTTGTCTGTCGGTGCCGTCGAGTTTGAAAATGCCGACAACGCCATCAACAGAATCCAGTTTTAAATATTTTCGCACTTCCGGCGCTCCCTCGACCGCACCGCCATTGATGCGAATACGGTAACTAGCGCGAATGTCCGGATTACGTTCAAAGTTCACACCTATACGTGCGGAATTTCGAACATCGGCAAAATAAAACGCCTTATCTACCAACGGATATTCCAGATACTTGACTGGCTTATCATAATCGAAGCGCTGTCTAAAGTAGATCTTCATATCTCCCGCGTCTTGAAATCCGATTTCTTGCCAGGTTTTGCCTGCATCCAGCATCTGCTTCTTACGCTTAAATTCGGCCACTTTTGCGCGGAGTCTTGCGGTGTGCGGGTTCTCTGGCTCTATTCGTTTATTCGTATTTTTTGCCAGCGGTCGGCCAGACCACTTAAATCCTTGTTCCACAATTTTTTTGCCCAGCTCGAAATACTTATCGAAATCATTGGCACTGAAGAATTGCTCTTCACCCACCGTATCAAATGAGTCTGCTTCAGCGTCGGGAGGGATGATGTGCGGTGAGATCTCAAAGCCGAATAAGTCACGAATGGTATTGGCATATTCACGCTGATTGAGTCGGCGCATGGTGATTTCTCCGCCATTTGCGGTTAATCGCTTACGCGCGTCAACCAATGAGCGAGTCAATGAATCCAACACGTCGATTAATTCCTGGTTCGACGGTTGAGGCTCGTCTTCTGGTGGCATTTCACCGCCGTTCAAAACATCTAGTACATCCTGCCAGCGTTGGGCGGCATCGTTGGTGGTGATTTCCCAGTGCACTTGATCGAATCGCAACTGACCTTTTTGCTTTTCCGAGCCATGGCACTGCATGCAATGTTGCTCCAGGAATGGCTGGATAATTTCTTGCGAGAGAGGTGTGCCCTCGACCAGTGAGTCCAGATCTTGTTGGAATGAGTCACTTTGGTCTGCCAGCAGCTGAGAGGTATCTTCCAGTTCGGCTTTGAGTGAGCTGACAAATGCCGCTAGTTGAGCGGCATCAGGCCTGGGCTCCTCTTCAGGCGGCATTTCACCGTCTTCCAAGACAGTCAGTACCTCCGACCAAAATTCAATCGAATCGCGCCCGTCCAGACTCCATGAAGCACTGTCAAAGCGAACCTTGCCCTTTTGCTTATCTGGACCATGGCAGGCGATACAGTTTGCTTCAAGAAAGGGCTCAAGCTCCGATTGTAGAAATGGTGGGTGCTCCTGTGGGGCGGTAGGCGCAACGACTACCAGCGGCGGCTCTTCAATGATGACCGGCTCACTGCTTGGTTCTAACGGCGCGCTGGTAGTAGTTTGATTCGACCAATACACATAGCCCCCCACGCCTGAGACGAGTGCGAGTGTTAACAATATGGACGATTTGCCGGGTGACATAAGTATATGCTGCGGGTTAGGTAACAATAACCTATCTAATATTCTTTATGAGAGGCATATTCTAGCAAGTGGAAAAAACTCCGTAACGGACAAAAAAGACTAGCATAAGTCTGTCTGTTAGCTGCTAGCAGCAGCCCTGTTAGCCGGTTGTAGTCGAGCTTGCGCAGCAGCTTAGCCTACAATCATTCTAAAAAATCGTGGAGGAAGCGTTTGCTTGAGTAGAATCTGCTCGCTAGTCAATTGTGCCAACTTGTGGTCATTTCGAAGCGATTGTTGACAGTACCAGTTGGCGGTTAACTATGTGCAGTTTACTTTGTAGCAGTGATATTTTTTACCGACAGATCATTATGACGAATCAAAAGTTTGAATCCAGCAGTGCGACGCTGCAAGCCGTACGAGAGCGTGTCGGCCAAGTGGTGGTTGGCCAAGAGGCTTTAGTTGAGCGTTTATTGTTGGCGTTGCTGTGTAACGGGCACGTGTTATTGGAGGGTGTCCCTGGAGTAGCAAAGACACTGACTGTCAATAGTTTGGCGCAGGCAATTCATGCGCAGTTTAGTCGCATTCAGTTCACCCCTGATTTATTGCCAGGTGATTTGACTGGCACTTTGGTGTACGACCCGCGCGCACATACTTTTACCGCCGAGAAGGGGCCGATCTTTACCAATTTACTACTTGCGGACGAAATTAACCGTGCACCGGCCAAAGTGCAGAGTGCCTTGCTCGAGGCGATGCAGGAAAAGCAAGTGACGCTGGGCAAGGAGACCTATGACCTGCCGAAGCCGTTTTTGGTTCTCGCCACGCAAAATCCGATTGAACAGGAGGGCACTTACTCGTTGCCTGAGGCGCAGGTCGATCGCTTTATGTTTAAGCTTAAGGTTGGCTACCCGTCGATGGATGAGGAGCTGATCGTGATGCAGCGAATGGCCAAAACCGAGCCGCTACTGGATGTCGAACCGTTGTTGTCGATTAAAGAGTTGATGGAGATGCGCGTCACAATGGAGACGGTCTTTATCGATGAGAAGGTGGAGCGCTACATTTTGCGACTAGTCGATGCGACGCGTCAGCCCGAGAAGTATGAATTGGATCTGGGGCGTTACTTACGTTTTGGCGCCTCGCCGCGTGCTTCGATTTACCTATCGTTGGCCGCTCGTGGCCATGCGCTGATGCAACAGCGTGACTATGTGATCCCTCAGGATGTGAAGGATGTTGCGCATGATCTGTTGCGTCACCGTCTAGCGATTTCGTATCGAGCCGAGGCGGAATCGATTACTTCGGATGATCTACTCGATCAGATCCTCGCGAAAGTACCTGTCTCTGCGTAAGTTGAATTTCGCACTGAGATACTGAGCCACTGAGACGCAGAGTTAATTAAATTTATGTCCTCTGCACCTCAGTGTCTCTGTGCGCGACTTTATTTCTTCGTCCTCATTTTATGCTTAGTGAACTAGAGAGTCAGCTGAATTTGCTGGAGCTGAAGTGCCGCCGTCCGGTGGAGCACTTGCTTGCCGGTGAGTATCGCTCTGTATTTCGCGGGCGTGGTGTCGAGTTTGAGGATGTGCGTCCGTATCAACCGGGCGACGATGTGCGCTCGATGGACTGGAAGGTCACGGCGCGCACGGGTGAACCGCATATCAAGCGCTACATTGAGGAGCGTGAGCAGTTTGTTTACCTGCTGGTCGATGTGTCGGCGTCGATGCTGCACGATGCCGATGGGCGCAAGCGTAAGACGATGGCCGAGGTGTGTGCATTGCTGACATTGGCTGCGGTTAAAAATCACGATCGTATTGGTCTAATTTTATTTTCAGATCGTATCGAGCAGATTGTACCACCTGGCAAAGGGCGCAGTCATGCGATGCGGATTATGGATGAGTTGATGCATTTCAAGCCGCAGGGGCGTGGCACGGATTTTACAGAGATGTTGGGGCGCTTTGGCCATATGGCGCGTAAGCATTCGATCGCGTTTGTGGTGTCCGATTTTATGACCGACGACTATGTGCAAGAGCTACAAGCCTTGGCCTTTCGTCACGACGTTAACGCCATCAACCTTAGTGATCCCCATTTATTAGATGCCAAGGCGTCTGGACTGGTGCGGATGCAGGATTCGGAGTCGAATGAACAACGCATTATCGATCTCGGTCGTAGCGGTGGAGAGACGCCTGCGCATAGTGCGCGTCTCAAGCAAGCGATGCTGGCGTCGGGGGTGGATCTATTGGATCTGCCAGTGGGGGGCGATTGCGTCGCGGCACTGGCTGGATTTTTCCAGCAACGGCAACGTCGCCAAGTGGATGAAACCGGAGGATAACCTGTGACACGTTTTATTTCATTTCTATGCCCGTGGCTACTGCCGCTGTTCGCCATGGCAAGCTCAGCGCCAGAGGTTGCACTACGCTTGGTCGATGGGACGTATCGCCCGGGGGATATGCTTGAGCTGCAAGCCGAGATGCGTGGGGTGGACTATGCCGAGTTTGAATTGCATGTGCCTGCCAACACGCAGTGTCACTTCGTGACGCAGACACGTGAGCCCGTGCGCTACGTTGAGGGTGTTTATGTGCAGCGTGTCTTGTTGCAACTGCAACCGCTGAGCGCAGGAGACTTTGAGCTGAATGACATTACTGTGACGATTGCGCAAGGTGGCGAGGTGAGGGACGTCGCATTGCCGACGGTGTCGTTTACTGTCGCGACGTACGCGGCCGAGGATAGGTCGGAGGCAGCTGCCGAGTTGGGCGCAGGTGCATCTTTGTTAGCTCAGGCGTCGAACAATTTGCGCATCATTATTGCGGTGTTGTTTATTGTTTTAATGGTTGTCTGGTGGTTGTTGCGTAAGGTGAATACAAAGCCAGTGAAAACCGCTGAGATCGAACTGGGTTTGAGTGATTTGATTGTGGCCTTGGAGGGAAACGCTCCGTCGTTTCCACCATGCGAACCTGACGAACGGAAACGACGGAGCGTTGGCTCGAAGAGTGTCGCTACGCTCGGAACCCTCCACGGGGGCTCGGAGCTGACCTCCATGATGATTGCTGAGCAACTGTTGGAGCGAGCGGACCTTTCAATGTCGTCGGCCTTGCGTAAGGATTTAGAAGCGGCAGTCTACGCGAATCGTTTGAATTCGGGCGTGTTGTTACAGTTGCTGCGAGAGGAGGTTCAACGATGAGTTTTCTCTATTTGTGGGTTTTGCTGTTAATTCCGCTGTTGCTATGGTTACTGCGCGGACGTTTGCGTCGCACTTCATTGCAAGTGTCATCACTCGGGCTATGGTCTGATGTGGATGCCGGACGTGCCCGCTACTTATGGATTCCTGTATTTTTGCGCCGTATGACTTTGGTCTTATTGCTACTGGCGTTGGCACGCCCACAGGCGGGTTCAACTTACAGCATGAATGTCTCCGAGGGCATCGCGATACAACTGCTGGTTGATGTGTCGAGCAGTATGGATATGAATGTGCGCGATCTTGACGGCCAGAATCGCAGTCGCATGGAAGTGGCCAAGGAGATGGTACAGCGCTTTATCAGTGGCGATGGGGATACGCTACATGGCCGCGGGGAGGACCTTCTGGGGTTGATCACTTTTGCGCGCTATGCGGATACACGCAGTCCGTTGACGTTTGGGCACGATGCGTTGTTACAGATCGTGAGCAGCTTAGAGGTGCAAGAGCGGCCCAATGAGGATGGTACAGCTTATGGCGATGCATTGGCACTGGCTGCGGCTCGATTGCAAAACATTGAAGAGCTGCAATTCGGATTAGGATCAGTCGAGGTCGATGCGATTGAGAGTCGTGTAATCATCCTGCTGACGGATGGTGAAAACAACTCGGGGGCACACTTGCCGCTAGAGGCGGCTGGCTTGGCTAAAGCGTGGGGCTGTCGGATCTATTGTATCAGTTTAGGGGATACGCGGGTCGGATTTTCTGGTGAGGTGCAGATCGATAAATTGACGGCAGCCGAGCAGACCTTGAAGCATATTAGCGATGAGACCGGCGGTATTTTTCGACAAGCAACTGACTATGAATCGTTGCTCTCTGTGTATGAAGAAATAGATCGTCTGGAGCGCTCGGATATTGCCACGCGCAGCTATGATCGAGTGGCGGAGTGGTTCTGGTTGCCATTGGGGTTGGCGCTGCTGAGTTTATTGATTGCGCTACTATTGGAGGCGTCTGTGTTACGTGTCGTGCCATGAGTGGATTTGTATTTCAATGGTCGGCAGTGTTGCCGCTTTTACTTTTGGCAGTGCCGCTTTGGTGGTTGCTGAGCTATGCACGTGTGCGTCGTGCTGAATTGATCAAGGCGATGGGCGGCGGACTCAGCACGCATCGACGATTGCGTGATACGCTGCGGGTTGCAGCATTTGTATTGTTGGTGCTGGCGCTGGCGCGGCCGGGCTATTCGCCTGAGAGGTTGTCAATTTCTAGAATGGGCAGAGATGTCGTCTTTGCGCTGGATGTCTCGCAAAGTATGTTGACTGAAGATGTGGCACCTTCGCGCTTAGAAGTGGCGAAGCAAGCGGTGCGCGATGCGTTGAATACTTTTAGCAACGAGCGAGTGAGCTTGGTGGTGTATGCGGGCAGTGCCACGATTCTATGTCCGCTGACCTATGATTACGATTTCGTGCGCTATATGCTTGAGCAGACGCATACACGCAGCGCGGATTTTGGTGGCACGACCTTGCAGTCGGCAGTCGAGAAAGTGGTCGATCAGGTGTTTATGGCAGATCGTGCTGGGGTGCAGGATCTGGTGGTGATCACTGATGGCGGCGATCATGGTTCGCAGATGCCAAAGGTTACGGAGCTGCTGCAGGAGCATGGTGTCGATTTATTGTTATTGGGCATTGGTAATCCTAATAAAGGTTCACCAATTCCGATCGAAGATACTGACGGTGTGCGCACCTTGCTGCGCTCGGAAGAATCGATTATTTATACGCAACTAGATGATGCGATGCTGCGTGATCTAGCCGCGCAAAGCACGGATGCGGAGTATGTGGCTGTGGGGGATCGAGTATTCGACCTCGGGCAGATCTATGTCGAGTATGTGGCTGAACGGGCGGGCTCTGCTTCGCTGGAGGGCGATGGTATTGTTGTGTATCAAGAAGCGGCGTTGTTTTTTATGATGCCTGCGCTGCTGCTGTTATTGCTGTCGGAATGCTGGGGAGCGAATGGACTGCGGCTTGGGCAAGCGACTCTGTTCCTTGCGGTGCTCTGCGTGGTGCCTGAAGGCGAAGCGGCGACCAAACAATTGAAGGCGCAATTTACAGAAGCCTCAAAACTTTATGCCGACGGCTCATTTACGGAGGCAGAGATATTGTTTTCTGAAGTCGCTTACTCCGCTGATGAGGCTTCGATGAAGCGGAGTGAATTGGCGGCGGTGCAATTGAATCGTGGGTTGTGTTTGTTGCAACTTTCGCGCGCAGAAAGTGATGCATCGGCCGAACTTGGGCTGAACTATGCGCAACAAGCACAGTTGGCATTTCTCGCGGCGAAACGCTATGTGCCGAATGATGATCGTTCAGGTATACGCTTGGAGTCGACTTCGACATGGGTGACAGAGCTGCAAGTTCGGATCGCTGAAGAAGCAGAAGAGCAAGATGAGATGGACGCTCAGATCGAGCAGTTGCTGGATTTGTTACAGGCCTTGCTCGAAGCGCAGCAGGGTTTACGTCAGCAAGTGTCTGATAGTGATGTGGATCGTCGGCAGCCGAAGCGCGCGAAGAATGCACCGCCATTGCCGCCGATTGAAGCGCCATCGGATGCGGGGGCGAATGCACCGATTTTTATGAGATCGCAGCGGGCGTTAAAGTCTGAGGCGGAACGCCTACACATCGGCATGCAGAAGCTGGATACGCAAATGACACCGCCTACTTCTGAAGGTATGCCGCCGATGGATAGTATATTGGCTGAACCTTTGAAACTCATGGTAAAAGTGCCTGAAGCGATGGAGCGTGCGACGCATTTACTTAAGAGTTGGAACGGTTGGCCGGCGGGGCGTTCGGAACAGCAGATCGCGGAGCGATTGATCGAAGAGATTTTGAGTCTGCTGGGGAATCGTTCTTCCGATGAATCGGAGGGCGATGAGTGGGATGAAATGGATGAAGACGGGGAGTATGAATATTCGGACGAGATGGATGAGAGCATGATGAGCTCAATGCCGATGGAAGGCGATTTTGCGGCGGGGGGGGAGATGCAGGCCTTGCCAGTGCCTAACTATTCGGCCGAAGATATTTTGATGGAAGAGCAGGGTAGTCTTCAGTTTCGCCAACAACAACGTGCCAAGGCGAATGCCGGTAAAGTGGAGAAAGATTACTAATGCGCACGTTTATTTGGATATTACCGTTGTTACTGTCTGTTTTTTTGAACGCTCAGAAGGTCGACCCAGATGTATCTGCGGTTGAGGCTCCGCCAGTGACTGTCGAGGAGGTTCAGGCAGCTGAATTGGAATCCGTTTCAGTGGCTGTGGAGATGATCAACCAGAGTTGGTTTACGGATCGCACGGGCACAGCGGTGATTCATTTTGATGATTTGGTAGTGACTCCGGAGTCACTGCCGTCCGGAGTGAAAGGTCTGAGCTTTATTGATATAGAGATACGTGAGGCGTCGGATTCTAAATCGGACCAGTCGACCGTGATCATTCGATTTATACTGCGAGATACGGGGATTGTGACTTTTCCATCACTCGATTTTTTCAGCGAGACGAAGCATTATCGGACGATTCCCGAACAACTTGCTGTGGGTTCAGTCGTTCGGACAGAGGCGATGTCACTCACGCTTAGCCCAGCGAAACGTCAGGTCTATGTCGGCGAGCCGTTGCGTATTGATGTGACGTGGCAATGCGATTTAGAGGCGAGCCGTTTGCAGGCGCTTAATTATTATCCACCGTTTTTTAATGATTCGACAGTCGAGATCGTCATCCCTCGGACTACGGAAGTTGAATCGCAACAGGTCGGGTTGCCGATTGGTGGGCGACGTGTGATTGGCAAGCGCACATTGAATGAGGGAAATACGAAGGCGCTCGGTACGGTCGAGTTGCCGCTCTACTTACGACTATCAGAGCCTGGGGTGTATACGTTGCCCGCGACGCGTTTGGAGTGTGCGTATTTGAATGATGGTAATCGAAACTTCGGGCAGTATGCGGCGCATTTTAATAACAGTCTGTTTGCTCCTGAAGAGCCCGATGTGAGCTATGAGCGTTTCTATGTGGAGACTCCAGCGATTGAAATTGAGGTATTGCCTCTGCCTGCTGAAGGCCGAGCATCTAGTTTCAGTGGCTTATTCGCCCCCGTGCGTGTGGAGGTCGCTGTGACACCTGAAGCGCTCAAAGTGGGGGAGTTGATGCAAGCGGAGTTGAGGGTGTTTGCCGACGCTCCGCATAGTATGATCGAGCTGCCGCGCTTGAGCCGCCAGCGTGGTTTACGTGGCCGTTTTTTAGTCGACGACGATTTGGGCCGCACTTGGCGCACTGATGGCACGACCTTCCGTTGTCGCTTGCGAGCTTTGACGACAGGGGTGGAAGCGTTTCCGTCGTTACAGATTCAGACGTTTGATCCCGAGGTCGGCGCGTATGTGATGATTGCGACTGAACCGGTAGTGCTCAGCGTGGAGCCAAATGAGGGGCAGGAATTTATTGACCTTAAATCTTATAAGGGAGCGGGGGTCACTTTAAGTAATCAGTCAGAAGGGATCTGGCACAATCGAGAAGCAAATAAGATGAATGATCTAATTAATAATATCGTCGTGTGTTTGGCGTCATGGTTTTGGCTTTGGATGTTACTGGGGTTCGCTGGCTTTTTGCTGATGTGGCCGGTCGTGCGAGAGCGTCGTCGCCGTGCGCTCGATGTGAAATATCGTGCCCGCGCTGAGTCGTATGCCGCATTCCGGAAATTAGCAGAAAGTGATCCAGCGAAATGGCCCGCATTTTTACAGTTTCTAGCCGTGAGTTTTGACTCCGAAGGTAAGGCTTGGACGGTGCGAGATTCCGAGCAAGCGTTGGAAGCGATCGGCGTTTCGACCGATGACATTGCATCGATTGTCGAGTTACACCGTGCGTCTGATGCGCATGATTACAGCGTGCAACATCCGGCAGCTCAGTTGAGTGCGCTCAATGCCGTGGGCAAGCGAATCCTCAGCCTCGTCAGTAAGACCGCGTTGTTACTGTTATTGCTGGGAGTCAGTAGTATGCCGCAACAGATGCAGGCATCCGATTGGTCTGAGGCGGATCAACTTTTCGATCAGGCGCTTTCTACGCAAGCTGGTAGCAATCATGCTGCGGCATTGTACGCGGAATCGGCTCTCAAGTTTCAGGCGGCAGCCGAGACGGGGGAACGCCCGGGAACCGCGTGGTATAATGCAGGCAATGCATGGTTTCAAACTGGGGCGCTGGGGCGTTCGATCGCGGCATATCGTCAGGCGCAGATTTATCGTCCATTTGATGCGGAGCTGGTTGATAATCTAAGTGCGGCGCGTGCGTTGGCGCTCAGTGATGTGCCAGATGAATCGGCAGCGTGGTTACAGTGGCCAACGGTTTGGCTAAAGGCGTTATTGCTCTGCCTGATTCTGTTGCTGGGTGTGTGCGTTCTAGTCACTGTGCGTTATAGAGGACGTGCCGCAGGGATCGCCTGTTTGCTGGTACTGTTACTCTGTTGCCTGACTTCTTGCCTCTGGTTTATGTCGGCCCAATTGTCAGGGCAGCATGGCGTCGTCATTACCGAGTCGATCTTGGCACGTAAAGGGCCAAGCTATGCGTATGCGGCGGCGTTTCATGAACCGCTGCATGACGGCCTTGAATTTACTGTGCAAGAAACCCGCAAAGGTTGGGCGCGTATTGAGCTAGCGGATGGTCGCGCGTGCTGGCTGCCACTGAGTCAGGTGCAGCTAATCTACTGAAGGCTGGCGAGCGCGCAGTAGATATGTGTACTTAACTGTTGGTGAGCAAAATGACACGTCTTGGACGTGATGCCTCTAAGGTCATTTTACATATAATTCATCAGATGTGGGTTGTCTCAATCCAGTGTAAAGCTGATAGTTATGACATGGTTCGTAAATTAAGCTTTATTAATTATAAGGGCGGTGTCGGAAAAACGTCGCTAGTGGTTAATCTTGCTGCGTCACTGGCTGAAGCTGGTAAGCGTGTACTGTTGGTGGATTTGGACGCTCAATCAAATTCGAGTATTTGGCTTATGCGCTTGGATCGCTGGAATCCGTTGAATACGTCTGATACGGGGCATATTTACTCAATTTTTGAACCTGGCGTCTGTCGTTTGCGCGATTGCGTGAGCCGCGATGTCGTCTGCGGTAAAGAGGGTGAGGCCTTATTGCCAGGGCTAGATATATTACCGACGACTTTTACATTAGTCGATCTAGAGCACGATTTTGACTCGCCCGATGGCCGACCTGCATTCGCAATTTTCCAAGAGCAATTGGCGGAGATTGAAAACGACTACGATTTCATTCTCTTCGATTGTCCGCCGAATGTACTGTATGCAGCGCAGTGTGGTATTTTTTGTAGTAGTGAAATCTATGTGCCGGCAAATCCTGATGCACTCAGCTTGATTGGATTTACTTTGTTAGTAGGGAAATTGCAGCAGTTTAATAATCTCTGTGCCAGCTTTCGCGTGTCGGGCATGCAACCACTTGCGCAAATTCGCGGCGTCATTTTTAACGCAATCAAGAGCAATATGGACATTGAGGTGCCGAAGATGCGCATGCAGTTTCGCATCAATCAATTTAAAAATCAGGGTAAGGTCGCAAAGGATGCGCATATTTTTGATTCACAAATTCGAGATGCGATTATCGTGCGACGAGCAGTGACGCTTGGACTGCCAGTGAATCTAATTAGTAGTATCGGCAATGAAGCTTCGGTGCGTGATGATTATCGTGGTGTTGCTCAAGAAGTTCTAGCAGCCCCTAACTTAAATTAAATACTGATCATGACACAGGCAATGCCAGTAAAATATTCAGCCGAGGAATGGGAGTACTTCCGTAAACGCTTTTTTAACTCGATGCTAAACGATACTCAGGTTGCCGCTTTGGGGCAGAATGTTGGAGTGTCTTGGCCGTTTAAAGGCAGTGATGAAACACCCGCAAAATATATCGAATTCGACTTTGTAGAACTTCAGTCAGTACCAGGATTGATTGGCAAAAAGACACGTATTAAAAAGTTAATGGACATCTTGCGCGAGACCTTGGCTTTCGACGATCCGTTTTCTGATATGGTGGAAACGGTTGATGCTGAGAGTGCCAAGGATGATGCCTTTGAGCGTATTTTGGCGAAGTTAGGAATCCCTAGTAACTATCCGGCGGCGTTGATTCATTTTTCTCCTGAAACTGAGGAGCTATTGAAAGCGGAAGGTATTGAAACGCTGATTCAAACGATTCAGTTCGCCCAAAACTTGGCGCGCACTGTCGTGATTGGTGGCGACCTAAAGTCTTTCCTTAATGGTTTGGCGCACACTGACATGGCGAGTATCATAAAGTACCTGCCGTATCGTCGTAATGAACGTGGCCTGTACTTGGCTGAGGCAGTCGGGTTGATAGCTCGTGACTTGGAAGAACCCGTACAGCTTGAATTGTTGTGTCAAGCTGGAGTCGCTCTGACGGATGATGAAGAGGGATTACGCAAACGCGCTAGCCAAGTCGCAATTGATGCGGCACTAAAAACTGCGCTGGGGCGCTTTGATGCGCTGTGCATTTGGTTTACTGAAGAGGCTGCTGACCTCGAGCTAATTTGCGCTACTAGTGGTTCGGTGGAGCGTTACTTCATGTCAATTAATGAACCGCGACTTGAGCGCGTAGCCGTCACATTGGCTCGAGCTAAGTTTGGAAACACTGAAACTGAGGGTCGTGGCTTATTTGGTAAAATATCAGGTTTGTTTGGACGTTGAATACGCTTTACCGTAAGTCCCTGAGTCTGAGGCGGCTGATTATTTGACCCACAAGCTTGTCTAGCCTCTTAGCTGTTACGCGCTGTGAATGGCGTTGCCATCGACAGCAAGTGCGGCCTCTTTAATCGCTTCGCTTACAGTTGGGTGGGCGTGGACGGTACGGGCCAAGTCTTCAGCACTGCCGCCATATTCCATATGAGCCACTGCCGAAGCGATGAGCTCGGAAGCACCTTTGCCGATCAGTTGAACGCCGAGGATACGATCGGTCTTTTTGTCAGCGATGACTTTGGCAAAGCCGTCAGTTGCATCAGTCGCGATGGCGCGACCATTACCTGCAAAGTTGAACTTCCCAACTTTGGTTTCGTAGCCCTGTGCCTTTGCATCGGTATCGCCGAGCCCGACGCTGGCGATTTCGGGATCAGTGTAGATAACATTGGGGATCACGTCGTAGTTGACGTGACCCGCTTGCCCGGCGATGCATTCAACGCAAGCGACAGCTTCTTCCTCAGCCTTGTGTGCCAGCATCGGACCTGGAATAACATCGCCAATGGCATAGACGCCAGTTGCAGAGGTTTGGTAATGCGCGTCCACCACGATGCGGCCTTTGTCATCGGTTGCGACACCAGCTGTCTCGAGGCCGAGGCCCTCGGTGTAGGGCTTGCGGCCTACCGCGACGAGTACCTTATCCACTTCGAACTCGATCACTTTGCCGGCTTTTTCGGCAGTGAGGATTTGCTTACCCTTGGACTGCTTAATGCCGGTGACCTTAGTCTTGAGGTGGAAGTTGAGGCCTTGTTTTTTGAATAGACGTTCTGCCATTTTAGAAACGTCTTTGTCGAAGGTCGGTGCAATAACTGGGAGGAATTCAATCACGTTGACCTCTGCGCCGAGGCGCGCCCAGACGGAGCCGAGTTCGAGTCCGATGGCGCCAGCGCCAACCACTGCGAGTTGTTTGGGTACCTTTTCGAAGGCAATGGCTTCGGTGCTGCTGACGACGGTCTCGCCGTCATATTTAAGGAAAGGCAGTTCGATTGAAGCAGACCCAGTTGCGATGATGATGTGTTTACCGTTGAGAACCGTGTCTTCACCAGTGGCCCGCACACGGACTTTGCTGTCGCCCTCCAAGATGCCTAGGCCATTAAAAACTTTGATCTTGTTGGTCTTCATTAAGTGCTGAATGCCGCCACAAAGTTGAGTGACAGTTTTGTCTTTTTTCGCCATCAACTGCTCAATGCTGATCGAGAGGTTGGTCAAATCGATGCCGTGTGCCGCTGCGCCATGGCCAACGAAATGAAACATCTCAGTCGAGTGTAGTAGCGCTTTGCTCGGGATACAGCCGACGTTGAGGCAAGTGCCGCCGAGCGTCTTGCTTTTCTCGACGAGTGCGGTTTTAAGGCCGAGTTGTGCGCCACGAATAGCTGCTACGTAGCCGCCAGGGCCGGAGCCGACAATGACGAGGTCGAAGGTGTTTTCAGACATGATATTTTAAGTAGGAAGATCGGCTGTGCCGAGTGGGAAGGTATGAAGGTGGGAAGTTCGACTGGGCGAGTGAGAAGGTAGCAATTTTTGAAGGTATAAAGGGTGGCTTGTTCTAATGTTATACATTCTTACCTTTAAACTCTGCCCAAGGTCGGCTAAATGCCGAAGAGCAAACGGCTCGGGTCTTCGATCGCATCCTTCACGGTATTGAGGAAAGTGACGGCTTCCTTGCCGTCGATGAGTCGATGATCGTAGCTGAGTGCGAGATACATCATCGGGCGAATGACGATTTCGCCATTTACGACGACAGCACGCTCGGTGATGTTGTGTAGGCCGAGTATTGCAGGTTGAGGGTAGTTAATGATCGGCGTGCTCAGCATCGAGCCGTAGATGCCGCCATTGGAGATGGTGAATACGCCACCTTCGAGGTCATTCATCTGGATCTTACCCTCGCGGGCTGCTTTAGCATATCCGAGGATGTCTTGTTCGATTTCGGCAAAGCCCTTTTGATCACAATCTCGAATAGTTGGCACCATCAGCCCTTTGTCAGTGCCGACGGCGACGCCAATGTCGTAGAAATGTTGAGTGACGACTTCGTTACCTTCAATGCGTGCGTTGACAGCAGGCACGGCTTGTAGCGCGTGAGTTACCGCCTTGGTGAAAAAGGACATAAAGCCGAGCTTAATGCCATGGCGCTCGACGAATTTTTCCTGATGCTGCTTGCGCAACTTCATCACGCTGCTCATATCGACTTCATTAAAAGTCGTGAGTAATGCGCACTCTTGAGTGGCAGCTACAAGACGTTCGGCGATCTTGCGGCGTAGCGGGCTCATCTTCTTGCGCGTCTCACGAGTGGCTGGATCAACGGCGACTGGCGCAGGTGCGGAGGTGGCAGTAGGTACGGCAGCGACGGACGCTGGTGCAGCAACTGCCTCAGGTGCCGCAGCGACTGCAAGAATGTCTGACTTGGTCACACGACCGTCTTTACCTGAGCCAGCGATGTTGGAGGTATTAACGCCAGTTTCCTCGGCCGCTTTGCGAGCAGCAGGGGAGAGTGGGTGTTGTGTGCCAGTGGCAGCTTCGACTGCGGCAACTGCTGCGGTTGTGGCAACGGCTTCGACAGGAGCGACTGCGACCTGAGCTACGGGAACTGGAGATGCTGGCGCAGCACTACCAGCTGGAGCGGTGGCGCTTTCATCGATTGTGGCGACGACTTGGCCGATATCGACTTCGTCATCGACAGCGACATTCAGCGTAATAATACCAGCGACTTCAGCATTCGCCTCAGAGGTGATCTTGTCGGTTTCGAGCTCGTAGATCGCTTGATCTTTTTCGACGTAATCGCCGTTTTTTACGTGCCAAACGGCAAGGATGCCGCTGCTGATGGATTCGCCCATCGCGGGGATTTTAACTTCAGTAGCCATGATATATTTGTGGGAAAGTGTGAAAGTTGAAAGTTTGAATAAAAATCGGCGACGTCGAGTATGACGGTTGAAACGTTATTTACCGAATGCTTGTTCGACAAGTTTAGCTTGTTCGCGCTTGTGCAGTGCGAGTGAGCCGACGGCTGGGCTAGCTGCTTCGTCGCGACCAGCGAAACGCGGCATGCGCTCGATGGTTTCCATTAATCGTGGTGCGATAAACGTCCAACCACCCATATTCTTCGGTTCTTCCTGGCACCAGACGATATCTTTGGCCTTCGGATAGTTGGCAATGATGCGCTTGAGCAGGTCAGTGTTGAGTGGGTAAAATTGCTCTAGGCGAACGATTGCGGTGTCCTTGATTTTGTTGGCTTGGCGGTATGCAGAGAGATCATAGTAAACCTTGCCGGAGCAAAACACGACACGTTTGGCAGTCTTCTTGCTGACGAGTTCATCATCGAGAATGGACCAGAATTCATTGTCGGTAAAATTCTCGATCTTGGACACGCAGTCCTTGTGGCGCAGTAAACTTTTAGGAGCCATAATGATGAGTGGCTTCTTAAATTCGCGCTTCATTTGGCGACGCAACACGTGGAAATATTGTGCGGGTGTGGTCAGATTGCAGACTTGAATATTGTTCTCGGCACAGGCTTGCAGGAAACGCTCTAGGCGGGCAGAGGAATGCTCAGGCCCTTGGCCTTCATAACCATGCGGAAGTAGCATGACGAGTCCGCTCAAACGGCCCCATTTTGACTCACTGCAAGTCAGGAACTGATCGATGATTACCTGAGCGCCGTTAACGAAATCACCAAACTGCGCCTCCCAAATCGAGAGCATTTGCGGGTAGTCGAGTGAGTAGCCGTAGTCGAAACCGAGCACAGCGGCCTCGGAGAGCGGCGAATTGTGCACGCAAAACTGCGCTTGTTCGGATTGCAGATCGAGAAGCGGTACATAGCGTTCTCGCGTTTCATTATCGTAGAGTACGGAGTGGCGATGGCTGAAGGTACCACGCTCACTATCTTGGCCACTGAGTCGGACTGGGGTACCGTCCATCAGCAAGCTGCCGAACGCAAGCGCTTCGCCCATGCCCCAGTCGATACCGCTGTCAGTCTTCAGTGCCTGCAACTTGGTGTTGAGCTGTCGAATGATTTTTTTGTTGGCGTTGAAGCCTTCGGGAAATTGCACTAGTCGCTCAGCGATGTGCTCGATCTGAGCCTGAGGCACGCGTGTGTTGTAGCCCTTGAAGTTGTAAGACGGCTGCTTTTTTGCGGTCGACTCAGAGAGTAGATTACCACTGAGGCTTTCCTCTTTTTTAGCGATTTTAAAAGCTGCTTCAAGCTGCTTATGATAATCTGCTTCGATCGTGCTGATTTCTTCCACGGTAAATTCTCCGGAAGCGATCAAACGCTCCCCAAGCGCGCGGCCAATCGGCTGCATACTGGAAATTTTCTTATACAGAGTGGGTTGCGTGAATGCAGGTTCGTCAGATTCATTGTGGCCGTGCTTACGCCAGCAATACATGTCGATCACTACATCACTGCCAAAGGTTTGCCGGTAATCAAAGGCCGCTTCAATCGCTGCGATAGTCGCGAGCGGGTCGTTGCCGTTGACGTGAAAAATCGGTGCATCCACGATCTTGGCAACATCCGTACAGTAGCGACTGGAGCGTGCTTCATCGGGTCCGGTGGTGAATCCTATCTGATTATTTATCACAATATGAATCGTACCGCCAGTACGGTAGCCCTGGAGTTGTGAGAAGTCGAAGACTTCGGCGACAATGCCTTGCCCCGCGATGGCCGCATCGCCATGGATCAGCAACGGAAGTACACGCTTACGCTCTAGGTCGCCGAGGATGCGCTGACGGGCGCGGGCTTTACCTTCGACCACTGGATTGACGGCTTCGAGGTGACTGGGGTTGGCCGCTAGGCGAATTTCAACAGCATGGCCACTGCTGGTCTTGCGTTTGGTTTCAAAGCCGAGGTGATACTTCACGTCACCATCGCCATGTATTGTGTCCGGAATATAATTTTCCGAGAATTCGCGAAAGATGTATTCGAAAGACTTGCCGAGGAAGTTGGCCAAAACATTGAGGCGGCCACGGTGCGCCATACCCATCACGATTTCATCGACTTTATTCTTTCCGCAGCGCTCAAGGATGCTTTCCAAACAAGCCATGAGCGTTTCACCGCCTTCAAGCGAAAAGCGCTTTTGGCCTACATAACGCGTCTGCAGAAAGTTTTCAAAATCCTCAGCCTGCATGATGGTGCGGAGAATACGCTCCTTTTCGGGCTTAGTAAAACGAGGGACAAAGCATTCCGGCTCGATACGCGCTTGTAGCCAGCGGCGGCGCGGGGTTTCCTGAATATGAATATACTCGAAGCCGACGGTGTGGCAGTAAGTTTGCTGCAGGCGCTGCAGCAATTCACGGGCGGTCATTTCGACACCGCCCAAATAGTTGCCACTATGAAATACAGTATCAAGATCCGACTCGTCCAAACCTAGGCGCTCAAGTGTGAGGCGTGGGTTGATCGGCACTTCCTTGGTTAGCGGATTGAACTGGGCGATGGTATGTCCGATTGAACGGTAGGCGTAGATCGCACCGATTAGGCGCGACTGCTTACTCGCAAAACTATCCGAGCTCGTAGCACCGGTTTGCGCGGCTGCAGGAGGGTGGCTGTTCTGGGCAAGTTCGAAGCCTTCGAAGAAGGCGCACCACTCGACGCTGAGCGAGTCCGGACTGGATTGCCAGGTCTCGTAGTTTTGGTCGATCAAATCTGCGTTCCAGCGGCTGGCGATTGTAGAGTGCTTCATGGCTTTAATTGAGTGGTTACAAGTCCTACAACCTAGGATTCAGTCATTAGCAATACAAATCTTAAAAGCATATTTACTGTGTTATTCGCTTAGCTAATACTGGAATGGCTTGACGTCATGTTTTATATCTTGATGTCAAGTATTACAGCAAAGCTTGAGTTCGATTCGTTATGATCTTGCACCTGATACGGCATCATTATGAAAGTAAGCAATGGATCAAGAACAGCTAAGGATGGACTTGGAATACATCACGCAAGTGCGTGATTTGCCAGAGGGTGAATCATTGCGAACGGTGCTGGCGCGACTCGATACCTGTGCGCAAACAGCTGGATTGCAAGATCGACTGGAGCATTATTTGACTAAGCGCAGCTATGCCAAAGCATTGGTCTGGCTCGACCATCCCGACAGCCCACATCATCCATGAGTAAGCGTTCCAAAAGTAAAATCTCGACCGACGGTTCAGACCCGGCCTTTGCTAGTAACCCCTTTGAGACACTTAATACTGGCGGTCTGCCGAGTGGACCAACGTCCGAGCAAATGCGGCCGAAGGCGACCGAGAAGAAGGTGAAGTCCAAAGGGCGCGTGGAAGTGCGCCGCGAAAAAGCAGGCCGTGGCGGCAAGACGGTGACCACGTTACGCGAATTCCCGAGCTGCATCCCGCTCAAAGAACTCGAAGCGATGACCTTTAAGTTTAAAAAGATCTGTGCCTGTGGAGGCGCGCTCAAAGGACGCGCAATTGAATTGCAAGGTGATGTCTGCGACCGGGTCATGAGCGAACTCGAAAAGCTCGGTTATAAACCTGTACGTGCGGGTGGATGACCGCGTGCCGTGTTAGATCGCTGAGTCGGGAGTTGAAGGTCCTTGAAATCGACGCTGGCGTGCTGACTTTATTGGTCGCTTGACATTGCGAGTCCAGCAATTCGCCCGCCCGTCCAAGCAGCCTGAAAATTGAAGCCGCCAGTGATGCCATCAATATCCAAGCATTCGCCGGCGAAATAGAGGCCCGGGACTTTACGACTCTGCATGGTTTTAAAATCAACCTCCTTGAGGCGCACGCCCCCGCAGGTAACGAACTCGTCTTTGTTGGTGGTCTTGCCTTGGACGCAATAACGGGCGCCGATCAGCTCGTGGATGAGTGTGGTTTCGATCGTCTTGGAGAGTTGTGACCATTGCATCTCTTCGCTGATGCCAGCGGCTTCGACGATGCGTTCCCAAAGACGGCGTGGGATGGCTTCAAAGACTTTGCTTCTTACAAACGTGCGGCCTTTGTGTTTGCGGAGCTTGGCGAATTGCTCGCGGACTTGGTTTTCGGTTTGGTCGCCGAGCCAGTTGATTGTTATCTCGAAATGGTAATTCTGGTCTTGTAGACTGCGGGCTTCCCATGCGGAGAGGCGCAGGATTGCGGGGCCGCTGAAGCCCCGATGGGTAATGAGAATAGGGCCGGTCTGTGCGAGTGACTTAGATTTGCGCGGAGAGGCCGTCGCAAGCGACGCCGCCACGAGAGATACACTCGCATTTTGCACCG
Organism: Puniceicoccaceae bacterium; assembly: GCA_017854655.1. Taxonomy (GTDB): domain Bacteria; phylum Verrucomicrobiota; class Verrucomicrobiia; order Opitutales; family Coraliomargaritaceae; genus Lentimonas. Next base: position 22,616 of record JAFMHF010000013.1, read on the forward strand.
AGAGGCCGGAAAGGCCGTGGGTGCGTTTGTCGGCGACGTTGAATGCAAATAGCGAAGGCGCGAGCGGTTCGATGGTATGTCCGAGGGTTTCGAGTGCACGGGTCAGCGGTGAGGCCTTGAGCGAGCCAGTCGCGATACAGATCGCGTCGGCGTGTACTTCGGCTCCGCTTGAAAGGTGAAGGGTGAAATGTGATGAGTGATGAGTGAGATTCTTGAGGCCAACCCCTTTAAGTAGTTTTACGCCGGCGTTGTCGGCGGCCGTATGAAAACAATCGATGATGGTCTGCGAGTCGTCGGTATCAGGAAACATGCGTCCGTCGGCTTCCGTCTTGAGCGTAATGCCGCGCTCAGCGAACCAATGAATCGTGTCTTGTGGTTGCCAGCGATGAAAGGCACCGCGTAGCTCACGCGAACCGCGAGGATAATGAGTGGCGAGCTTGGCGGGATCGAAGCAACTGTGGGTGACATTACAGCGGCCCCCGCCAGAGATTTTCACTTTACTCAGCGTGTGCTGGCTACGCTCGTAGAGGGTGACGATCGCAGCAGGATTTGTTTCGGCTGCCGTGATCGCCGCAAAAAAACCGCCGGCGCCGCCACCGATGATGGCGATATGTTTTTGAGAGTGTGTGGCGTCGAGCGTTGAGGTCGTCATAGCGAGCTCAAAACATTGGCGAATGGCGACGTGGCAGACAATACTAGAATGCTAGTAGTAGATGGGGAGCGCAGTTGTGTCTGGCACCGCACGGTCTTACGAGGGGGCATTGCGGACGAGGCGGAGCTCGTCCCTCCCAAATGAGGCATGACAGGTTCTGGGAGGGATCACCTGCGCGTGGTCAGCGCTGCTTACCCAGCTTGTCTGGCCGCGACCGCAGAGAGCACCACTTGCACGACTGCTTCGTCGCTATAATGATCGGTGTTGATCACTAGGTCGTAGTGGAGCGGGTCTTCGACATCACAGTCGAAATGATTCTTCATATAGCGTTGGCGTGCATGGTCTTCATGCTTGATGTAATGCTTGGCCTCTTTGCTGGACATGCCATGGGCGTTGACCATCTGCTTGATGCGCTGTGGTAAGGTACCGACAAAACGCACATGTGTGACATTAGATAGACCTTCGGCAACTTTATTGCCGCCGCGGCCGACCAAGATACAATGGCCCATGTGACAGAGGTGCACCATTGTTTCCACCGTTTGCTCAAACAAGGTCCACAGCGACGGGTGTCGGCCGAGGATCTCATTGATCGTGCTGTCGATTTCGCTGACGGAATCATCAGGCATGAATTTTGCCAGGCTCGGTGGTAGGTCGTGATCTTTAAGCACTTTTTCAACTAGATCCTCGTCAAAAAAGGTCCATGGAATTGGGTCTTGAGGTGACCCGTCGCGGAGGGCGTGTTGAATTTTTTTGCCGATCGTACGTCCCCGTGCTCCGGCTTGTCGAGCGATGGTGATCGCTGGCGCGGGTTGCGCTTCTGCAGGTCGTGCTTTTGCTTGCATCAATGCAGTGACGTAGCTGCAGCATTCGTTGAAACTGGTGGTCTCATTCATGGCTCTGTCTTTCTATTTTTGAGAGTATGGTAACACGTAGCTCCCAAGGATGAGAGCTAGTTAAAACAATAAACAGTTGGTCCAATATTGCAATTCGGATTGATGAGTCTGAGGGATTTTCGAGCGGTCGGTAGCTTATCCATATTTGTATATGAATGCGTACCAAGGCACACCCAGATGCTTAATACTGCACGCGATAGGCTGCCTCTGCTTTAAGCGATTATGAGTAGGATTAGGACAATGAAACGTGCTAGTTGTAATGAGGCACAACAAAAAAAGCAGGCTCCCTGCGGGAAGTCCGTTGCATAACTAATTCATCGGCCACACGACTGCGCTTAACCTTCCCCTGTCAGCGCCTCAAATTGTTCGTAGGCTGCTATCGTATCGGCTTCGAGTTGCTCTAGGCGCTTGGCGTCGCCAGCCATATCGCTGCTCTGGTCTTGGTAGTATTTCGCAGATGCCATTTTCTCGCTCAGAGCCGCATGTTCGGCTTCGAGCTGTTTAATTTTAGCGGGTAAGGCCTGAAGTGCTTCGCGTTCCTTATTGGTCAGCTTTCGCGCGAGCTTTGCCACAGCTGTCGGCTCAGTGGATTTTGCGACTGGAGCTGGTGCTTTGGCTGTGAGTGCTTCGGCAGCTTTGCGCGCTTCAAATTGTTCCAGCCAGTCTTCGCAGCCGCCATTGTATTCAGTCACTAGGCCGTCGCCTTCGAGAGCGATGGTGCTAGTCACGACATTGTCGAGGAAACTACGGTCGTGACTAACGAGTAGCAGGGTGCCGTCGTAATCAAGCAGACGCTCTTCGAGCAGTTCGACGGTTTCGATGTCGAGGTCATTGGTTGGCTCATCGAGCACCAGTACGTTGGCGGGTTGCAGGAAGAGGCGGGCAAGCAGTAGTCGGGCACGTTCACCGCCGGAAAGTTTGGTAATCGGCGAGCGCGAGGTTTGCGGAGTAAATAGGAAGTCTTGTAAGTAGGTAATAATATGGCGCGGTCGGCCATTGATCGTGACCATCTCACCAGATGGACAGACGTTTTCGGCGACCGTTAGCTTGTCATCGAGCTGAGCGCGATGTTGGTCAAAGTACGCGACTTCGAGCTTGGTGCCAACGGTGACGGAGCCCTGTTGTGGCTGCAATTTCTCAAGTAGCAAGTTGAGTAGGGTGGTTTTACCGGAGCCATTGAGGCCGACGATGCCGATCTTATCACCGCGCCAAATGACGGTGGAAAAGTCTTGGATGAGTGGCTTGTTGCCCCAATCGTAACTGATGTTATCGACTGTCAGAACCTTGCGCCCAGATAGCTGTCCTTCGTTTACGCTAAGAGTCGAGGTGCCAATGATGTTGCGACGTTTGGCCCGCTCAATTCGAAGTTTTTGCAGTGAACGCACGCGGCCTTCGTTGCGAGTGCGGCGGGCTTGGATGCCTTTACGGATCCAGACTTCTTCTTCGGCTAGCTTCTTATCAAACACGGCTTGTTGCTTCGCTTCGCCAGCGAGTAGATCCGCCTTACGCGTGAGATAGGTCTCGTAGTCGCAGTTCCATGAAGTGAGCTGGCCGCGATCGAGGTCGATAATACGGTTGGCGACGCGGCGGATGAAGGCACGGTCGTGAGAGACGAACAGCAGGGAGATGTCGGCCTTACGCAGAAATTCTTCCAACCAACGGATACCAGGAATATCGAGATGATTAGTTGGTTCATCGAGCAACAAAATATGTGGATCGGCGGTGAGTGCTCGGGCGAGCAGGGCGCGGCGCTTGTTGCCACCAGAGAGCGAAGAGAACTGGGCATCGCCATCAAGTTCGACGCGGTTGAGAATATTTTCGACCTTGTGTTCCAATGACCAACCGTCGGTGCGGTCGAGCTCTTCCTGTAGATCGTCTAAGCGAGTCGCAATGGCGTCGTCCTGATTCTCATCGTATTCGTGTACCAGGCGGTGGTATTCCGCGACGACCTTGGCAGCGGGGCCGAGGCCATCGGCAACAATTTCAAAAACGCTACCATCTAAATGAGGTGGCACTTCTTGGTCTAGCTTACCAATGCGTAGACCTGGAATCGCTTCGATCTCGCCTGTGTCTGGCTTAATCTCGCCGTCGATGATGCGCAGCAGCGTGGACTTGCCCTCACCGTTACGGCCAATTAGGCAGATGCGTTCGCGCTTTTCGATGGTGATGCCTGCATCATCGAGTAGGCGAGGGCCGCCAAAGGAGACAGTTAGATTTCGGTATGTGAGTAGAGCCACGTTAGATAGTGAGAGTTAAAAAGGGAGACTGCAAAGCGGAGGGCTGAGACTTGAGGGCTGAGACTTGAGAGCTGAGACTTGAGGGCTGAGAGTTGAGAAATGAGAGAGTGAATGGCGACAACGCCGATCGCTGCCAATAATATTCAACCTCAGATTTCGCCAATCGCTAAGCAGCGACCCTGCAATACATTATTTCGCGCTGAAGCGGTAGAGGGTGGTGGAGCTAAATGGCTCATCGGGCCTGAGGATCGCACCGCCCATTTCGGGACAGTTGACGCTATCGGCATAGTCCTGAGTTTCGAGGCAGAATCCTGTCATAGCGCCGTGAATGACGCCATCCTTGCCGATTTCTGGTGCATCGGCAGACAGAAAGAGTCCCGCATAGAATTGTACCCCGGGTTCAGTAGTGAAGACCTCCACCGTACGACCAGATGTAGGTTCGTGCACAATAGCGGCGACCTGTGGTAGCTTGGTGCGGGCATTTTCAAGGAAGAAGTGAATGTCGGCGTTATTGCCGTTGAGATCGCGACTGCCAAGCACGACAGGATCTCGGTAGTCGTTGAATCCGTCCACCACCGGTTCGCGGCGGCCAAGCAAGGTGCTATTGGCATCTATTGATGCGACAGAGTCTGCGAAAATTTGCACTTCATGGCCTAGAATGTCTCCCTCGCCTGAGCCCTTGAGGTTGAAATAAGAGTGATTAGTCAGGTTCAACGGCGTGGTCTTGTCGGTGCTCGCCGTGTAGGCGATTTCGAGCGTGTTATCATCCAGCAGCGCGTAGGTGACGGTACATTCGACAGTTCCCGGAAAGCCATTGCTGCCGTCGGGGTCGGTGATCGAGAGGCGCAGTTTATTGACGCCATGGTCGTTGATCGTCTCAGCGGCCCATACAAGTTGATCATAGCCTTTTAGACCACCGTGTAGACAGTTGGGGCCATTGTTCGCCGCGAGAGGATAGGTTTTGCCTTCTAAGGTGAATTGAGCACCGGATATCCGCCCGGCGACGCGACCAGTGATCGCACCAAAATACGGGTGCCCTGAGGCGTAGTCGTCTAGCGAGTCCTTACCTAGAACAATATCGGCAAACTTGCCATCTCGGTCTGGCACGCTGAGTGCAACGAGTATGCCACCATAGTTGGTGATTTTCGCGGATAGACCATTTTTGTTGGTCAGCGTGAAGAGACTGGCAGCTTCACCAGTTGATAAATTGCCGAATGGCTGTACTTCAATGCTCATATGATGGAGCGTAACAGCGGTTCCTAGCGGAACAGCAATACCGGGATTTGGACTGTCCGAATCATCGCTGTCGTGGTGCTACCAACAATAAGATGACGGATATGTGAATGCCCGTAAGCACCCATAACTAGTAAATCGATGTGATCTTCGGCAACGGCTTCGCCGATCACTTTGTCTGGCTCGCCGTCGCGAATCTCGGCACTGACGTCAAAGCCCGCATCACTTAATGTTCGTTGGGCTTCATCGAGTGCCGCTTTGAGTTTATCACTGCCCTTGCCGATGCTGAGCAGATGGCATTTCATGCCTTGCAGTAGTGGATTATTGGCAGCGTATTGAACCGCTTTTTTCGAGCTGGAGCCGGCATCAAAGGCCAGTATGAAGCTCTCCATTTTGCTGAACTCACGAGATGCCACCAGAACTGGGTGCTGACAGCTGCGCACGACACGCTCAAGGTTATGGCCGATGTGACCTGCTGCGAAATCGGCGTGGTTGCCGCGCTTACCGATCACGACGAGATCAGCGTCGCGTTCGTAGTTGTCAATGGAATCGCTGAGGCGACCATGCTTCTGATCGGCAACAATCTGTTGTATGCCGGCGGCGCGGAGTTGAGTAGCGGCATCTTCAAGGATAACTTCGCCATGCTTACGGGCGACTTTAGCGCGTGCCGCTTCGAGTTCGACGATCTCAGCGAGCAGGGCACTCTTCGCACCTAAGCCAATACTGCCACTGGTGTCGGTTTTGACCGGGTCTTCATGATGCGGATTGAGCATGTGCAGCACGTGGACGGAGGCGGACATCTTAGCCGCAGCCCATGCTGTATGATTATAAACGCTAGTCGCGTAAATGGAGCCGTCGGTGCAAGCTAGTATGTTTGGCATCTTATAAATTTGGTATTGGGTAATAACTAATGGTGAATAGATTCGATATTAATGACCACCAGATTCATCCATTGCACCAGGTTTGTCATACTTGGCAACTTCGAGAATTAGGGTCTGGCTCGCTTCGTTCATTCCGAATAGATCTACTTCTGTGCCTTCACGGCGAAATTTCAAGACAACACGATCGAGTGCATTAATTGCCGACAAGTCCCAAAAGTGTGCAGCCGATACATCGATACGTACTTTATCGACCACCTCGCGGAAGTCAAAAGCTTCGGCAAAGCTGCTAGCAGATACGAAGAACAGCTGCCCACGTACAGTATAGGTACGCTCTTTTTTAGAGACTTCCAAGGCAGATGTGATATTGAGCTGCCCGGATACCTTGTAGGCGAAAAACAATGCGCTAAGCAATACACCAGCGCCCACGCCGTAAGCCAAATTGTGAGTGAACACAGTCGTCAGGACAGTTGTAATCATCACGACACTCGATGTGCGATGGTGTATACGTAAATCTTTGATCGACGACCAACTGAAGGTGCCGATTGAGACCATGATCATCACAGCAACCAGCGCGGCCATTGGGATCTGACTAACCAATCCACCCATCGCCACGATTAAAATCAGCAGAATGATACCAGCTGAAAAAGTAGAGAGACGCCCGCGGCCACCTGATTGGACGTTGATCACGGACTGACCTATCATCGCGCAACCTGCCATGCCGCCGAAGCAGCCGGAGACGATGTTGGCAACACCTTGACCCGTGCATTCACGGTTTTTGTCACTCGAAGTATCTGTCAGATCATCGACTATGGTCGAAGTCATCAACGATTCGAGTAAGCCAACGATTGCAAGTGAGATTGCAAATGGCAAAATGATACCCAGCGTCTCGAAATTGAGCGGCACCTCTGGGAGCAAGAAGATCGGCAACGTAGAAGGCAGGTCGCCCATATCGCCCACGGTATTTAACGTTTCGAGGCCCATCGACATGGAGACGCCAGTCAGTACCACAATGCAAACGAGAGGCGAGGGGACTGCCGTAGTCAAAAGCGGTAAGCCATAGATGATCGCGAGACCTGCTGCGACCATACCATACATAAGAAACCCCTGGTCGTGGAATTGTGGCAACTGCGCCATAAAGATGATAATCGCGAGTGCATTGACAAAGCCCGTGACGACAGACCGTGAGACGAAGCGCATCAAATTGCCTAATTTAAAGGCACCAGCTAAAATTTGCAGTAATCCCGTCAGGATAGTCGCGGGAAGCAAATATTCCAGACCATGATCACGCACTAAAGAGACGAGTAACACAGCCATCGCACCCGTTGCGGCAGAGATCATGCCTGAACGGCCGCCGATGAACGCGATTACGACGGCGATACAAAACGAGGCGTAAAGACCGACCTTCGGATCGACACCGGCAATAATTGAGAAGGCGATCGCCTCAGGAATAAGCGCGAGGGCAACGACCGTGCCAGCGATGACATCGCGACGCGGGTTCGAAAACCATTCTTGAAAATATTTGTTATTAGTCATGTTCAATTTGAAAAACAGCAACGCCAACAGTAAGTGCTGCTGGCGTGATTGCCGCGCAGCAAGACAAAGAGTGCGCAGTTGATCAAGTAGAACTTTGATGACCTGCAATATTCGAGCCGTCGATGTGCCAATGGTGGCAAAGGATGCATGCAAAAACTCACGTAAAATAACAAAATTAAAATCGAAAAATATCGCCAAAACGCTGCAAATTCACTTTATGGGCAGATTCGGTGATCTAGACCTCCGATACACCATGATTACCGATGCACTCAGAGTTTTTGAAGATCTACCCGTTGAAGCATATAAACGGGTGGTAGATTCGTCCTATCTGCAACAAGGCCTCACATACTTTAAAACGCATGCGGTCAAGAATCTGAGCTGGAGTCCCGTTTCGCGTGAGCTGGTTGCAACGATTTGGGGCAGCCGTAGTAAGCCCTATCGGGTGGATCTGTGGGTTGAACAAGAGACCTTAGAACATCGATGTGATTGCCCGACTTGGGAACATCGGGGACAGTGCAAGCATTGTGCCGCTGCCGCTGCCGCAGTTTACAGTGCGGCACATATGAAGAGCTTCGAAGGCATCAGCATGCCGGACACGTATATTAAGGAACTGCGCCGACAGCTCGGTTATATTTCTCAGGCTGAGCCGACAGAAGAGCGATACACCCAATTCGTGGATGTCAAAAGCGTCGATAATTCGCTTTTATTGACGGTAGAGTCTACGACCGGGAACATTGTATTTAACATTCTCGGGCAACTCCCCCAGGGGTTTCTGACTGCGATTGCTTCTATAATAGAGGGGGATCCTTTAGGGCGAGGTGCGGCGCGAGCGTTTAGTTTACAGGATGATGATGAAATCCCTGAGTTGCTTGCAGAGGCAAAGCAGTACGGAGTCGCGGTTTTAATCGAAATCGGCCAGGCTCGAGAGTCGCTGAAAGTCGGGCAGGGCACTTTACAGCCCTACTATGTCCTCAATTTGGAAGCTGATGCGGTCGAGGCGAAGATGATCGGGAAATCTGATACTGGTGAGCGTATCGAGATCGTTGGTGCCCTCGGAAACACCTATTGGGGCGTCGCAGAAGACGGCACCTTGTATGACTTAGGTGATAATTCTGCTGTCGAATATTATCACATGTTCAGTTCTGGTGACGACTCTCATCGAGCGGGCAGCTTCCTACCGCTGTCAGTTTCGCTGGATCAATTCAGCTCGGAAGCAACGGTCTTGCCTTTTGAACAAACTTGGATCGCTGAGGAGCATCTGCGTTTTGAATGCGAGGGAGCTGCCGCCTCGCTGCTGAATGTCGGAGATGACGCAGTAAAACTCGCTGTCAATATGTCTGCAGGGCCGAACTCGCGGAGTGCGGCACTTAGTTTTTCAATTGATGTTCGGGGGCACCGCATCTCACTCTTGCCGCTTATTCAGCACATCCTAAAGCCGCTTATCGAGCAGCGTGGTGATTTTTTTAACGCCAAGTCACGCGTGCGCGTGTTGATGGATACTGTGCGCCAATATGTAGCGGCAGATTCAGCAGGTCGCCAACTTGTGCGTAAACGTGTTTCAGGAGAGATCCCAGAATTCTTTGGTGCGTATCAAGAGAGTATCGTACTAAAGATCTTCAACGGCCTAGATCAGGTGCTGAGTGCGGAAAATAGCGGCTATCAAGTACTTGGAGTTGATTCTGCGACGGCAGAGTGGGTGAGTTATCCGATCCCTATTCAGCGCTTGGCAATGTTGCTCTTCAGTTTTTTCGACCCAGAATCGAGGGACGATATTCGTTTGCTGGAGAAGTGCTTATTTTCCGTCGAAGGCACTGGAGCGCGTGAGTCGATGTTGCAACGCGCTTCGTTGCTGGCACGAACACTGAATGTCGATTTTAAATATGAGAATCAGTCGGTTCGGTCTACGCCAGTTAAGGTTGAAATGATCAGCGAGCTGGAAAGTAAGCGTGATATTGACTGGTTTGCACTGCACCCATCGATTCAATGTGGAGAACGAATATTAACTGGTGCTGAGTGGCAGTTGTTAGTTCGGGGTGAGCTGTTGTTACGCGATGATGACGGCAACTGGATCATTCCAGATTTAGGTGTCGATCAAGAGGCGAGTTTACAGTTGCTCGCGGAGATGTTTTCCAAAAAAGATCGTGCAAAGTCATCCAAGCGCGGCGAGCACATGGAAGAAGCAATTCAAGTATCGCGCTTGGAGATGTTGGACTGGCTGTCGATGCGACGCAGCGGTTTAAGAATTTCACTGCCCCCGGAAGCTGAACAACTATTTCAAAGTCTGAGTGATTTCGACGAGCTCGATGCCTTTAAATTGCCGAAGGGATTTAATGCTGAGTTGCGCGCCTATCAAAACGAAGGGTGCGCCTGGATTGAGTTTCTCTACCAGCATCGCTTCGGTGCCTGCCTTGCGGATGACATGGGGCTAGGTAAAACTGTGCAAACGATCGGGTTTATCGCGCAGCGTTTGCGAAGCGATCTAGCGAAAAAGAAAGGTGCCATACTGATCGTTCTGCCGCCAAGTTTGGTGTTTAATTGGTTGGATGAATTTGAGCGCTTCGCACCAGGGATTGTTGTCCGAGACTGCTTGGTAAGAGGCGAGATTCATGAAGCCATTCAAACGGCTCAAGTGATACTTACCACGTATGATCGCGTCAGAGTTGAAATCGCTGCTTACGAAGAGTACCAATTCGACATCGTTGTATTTGATGAAGCCCATTGCTTGAAGAATGTGACAGCCGCGCGCACTAAGGCAGCAGCTCGTTTAGAACGGCGCTTTACACTGTGCCTAACTGGTACGCCGGTGGAAAATAACATCAGCGAGTTTTATTCGGTCATGACGACCGCGGTGCCAGGTATTTTTGGTAGTTTGAAGCAGTTTAAGGAATCCTTTCGAAGGGACCCTGAACGTCTACTGAGACGTGCAAAGCCCTTCATCCTTCGCCGTACGAAGGATAAAATACTGAAAGAATTACCGCGCAAAGAGGAACACGAATTGTTCCTCGAAATGACACCTCTGCAGAAAGAAATGTATGCACGGACAGTGGCTGAAGTGCGCGACGAAGTGGCCGAAGCCTTTGAAGATCGCCCAGAGCAGCAGGCTGGGATCGTAGCACTCGCTGCTATATTGCGCTTACGCCAAGTCTGTGTCAGCCCTGAGTTGCTGAATAAGCCGGTCAAAGAGCTCGCACCAAAGTTTGCCTATATGGCTGACAAACTCGAAGAACTTGAGTCTGAAGGAAACGCAGCACTCGTCTTTTCGCAGTTTCGCGGCGGTTTGGATCTGATGGAGAAAGTTGCCAAGCAGGCAGGGGTGCGCTATTTGCGCATGGATGGGAATACGCCGATGGCAAAGCGTAAGAAGATTGTTCAAGAGTTTCAGTTAGAGAATGGCCCATCGTTTTTCTTTATCAGTTTAAAGACCGGGGGCGTCGGACTGAATTTAACACGCGCCAATTATGTTTTTCATATCGACCCTTGGTGGAATCCTGCAGTGGAAAACCAGGCCAGCGATCGTGCGCATCGCATCGGCCAAAAACGTTCTGTTTTTGTGCAGCGTTTAATCATGAAGCATACCATCGAAGAGCGCATGCTAGACCTCAAAGCCCGTAAGGCAGAACTGTTCCGGCAATTAGTCGACGAGCCAGGTAGTCAGTCTTCGCGCACTGGCCTGACGCGTACCGACTTTGAATTTTTGATCAACGACTGAGGTTGTCTTTGCTAATGCGTAACATTCAGTTGTGTAGCATGGCACGACTCTACGCTCTAATGCCTAGTCCAGCAAACAGTACCTAAGGTAGTCGCGGCTACACAATAATTGGCAAGGCGGAGACCTGCCAAAAATGACCAAGCTATGCCTGCGTACGGCAACTCTAGTCGATTAGATAGGGCAGACCAAATAGGAAGAAGAGGAAGAGTAGGATGCCGCCAACGAAAAAGAGGAAGCATCCGACCTGGGCACGTCTAATATCAGAGGTGCCAGAAGTAAAGTGGCGCTCGTCGTCAATTTCAGACGCAGTGCCTGCTGGACCTATCGGCACTTTGGGCGCACCATTTAGAGGCGTAACGGCCGCCGACGGTTCAACTGTTGGCGTCGCCGCGCTAGCGCTTCGGGCGATGGAAGTCTGATCGGCCGAGATCTCGACCTGCCCCACAGACCCTTCGGCATTCGTAATCTGAGTATCAAGCCAGATCAGGTGCCTTTTGATGAGGTCGCGTTGAGCGCGTAATTCTTTGAGTTGTTCAGACATAAAAAATCCCGACTCTTAAAGAGTCGGGATTTTGAAAGTATGTCGATTTAAAATCGCTTATGCTGCGACGACTTCTTCGATGTTGATCTTGCGATGCAACTTATCGAAAGCAACCTTACCGGCTACCAATGCGAAGAGCGTGTGGTCACGGCCCATTCCGACGCCAGCGCCAGGGTGGTAACGTGTGCCGCGTTGGCGCAAGATAATGTTACCAGGGATAACAGCTTCGCCACCGAATTTCTTAACACCGAGGCGTTTTGAATTACTATCGCGACCGTTACGTGAAGTTCCTTGTCCTTTTTTATGTGACATTTTTTAAGTTCTCCTAAACTTGTTTAATTATCCGTTGATGGATTCAATCTTGATGACGGAAAGATGCTGACGGTGGCCACGGCGCTTCTTGTAGCCTTGGCGACGCTTCTTTTTGAAGACGATTACCTTCTTGTCCTTCTTATTCTCGAGGATAGTTGCTTTAACGATTGCACCCTCAATAAGAGGAGCACCGAAACGAGCGTCTGCACCTTCACCGATCATGAGGACTTGATTGATGTCAATCGTGTCACCTGCTTCCGTGTCAGGGAAGGAGTTAACCTTGAGGACATCGCCTTCAGTTACAGTAAATTGGCGACCTTGTGTTTTGATAGTGGCTTTCATTTGGAAAAACGGATGAGCAAAGCGTTGTGGGCCGTTTAATCAAGGCTTTTCTAGTATATTTTTGCGCTATTTTTTTGTGCTGATTGATTGGGGGCTTGCCATGCACAGTTCCCTAGTCTCAATTCTGTCTCAATAAGTATTTCATGGAAGCTAAAACCCCAGATCTAGAGAGCATACGCGAAACTTTTAAGGAGTTTCTTACCAGCAAAGGCCTACGCGTAACTAACCAGCGCTTGGCCATCTTTGATGCTGCTTATGGCCATCCGGATCATTTTACGGCAGAGGATTTGCTCGATCGAGCGCGCGACATCGACGCCACTGTTTCACGCGCAACGGTCTATCGAGCATTGCCTATTTTGACCGAAAGTAGCCTCATCCGTGAAGTCGATGTCGGGCGAGATTACAAGTTTTACATGGCAAATAAGAATGCCACTACCTTCCAAGCCCAGGTGATCTGCCTGGATTGTGATAAGATTTTCGAAATTGATGCGCCTTTCATGGAGTGGTATGGCAAGACAGTGGCCGACAAGTTATCGCTCGAAGTCGAGACGCAACGGCTGCAGGTTTCGGCGCATTGCACTGAATTGAAGGCGGCTGGAATCTGCGAACGCGGAGGCAAACAGCGCTAGCGCTGCAGTGGCATGTTGAAGCGCGACAGTTTTGATTTCGAACTAAGTTTCTTCAAAGACTTACACAAGCGCATGCCCAAGGATGTGCGTGTCGTCTCGATGCTAGCGCATCTCTACACGCAGACGGGGCAACTCGATGCGGGGCTTCGCTTGGATCGCAAACTGGTTCGCCTAACACCTGAAGATCCAACCGTGCATTATAATTTGGCGTGTAGTCTCGCACTTAAGAAGCGCAAGCCTGATGCAATCAAAGCACTTCGCACAGCCATCACCTTTGGTTATGACGATTATGTTTGGATGTGTAATGATCCGGATCTCGCCGATCTGCACGAATATAGCGCTTTTTTGAAGCTTTGTGACGAATTGGGGATTGGCTAAATCGGGCGAATTTCATCTTCTGCTCTGACACATATGCATGTCGATGAACACCTCGGGCTGAAGCGTCAGTCCCTAATATCCTACATCTGGAGCCAAAAGAAACATCTTTGGATCTATGCGTTCTTTCGCGTCATTAGCATCTTAGCGATCACACCGTTTCCTGTGATTACGCAGCGAATCGTTGATCAGTCCGTCGCAAATCGAGATCTGAATGAGGTTTTGTATTATACGGGTATCTCATTGGCGTTGCTGGGGTTGCACCTCGTCTCGATGAAAATTGCAGTGCGCTATCTCGCTGTTGATGTGCAGTTAATCCTGCGCGAGCTTCGCTCCCGCCTTTTTCACAAGCTCAATTTCATGCATTTCAGGTTCTTGGATTCAGTCCAGACTGGTCGACTGCTTTCAAAATATACCTTCGATACCAACAACATTGAGTTCACGCTGATCATGATCGTCACGGCGGTCATACCTGAGTTGTTCCGGTCATTTCTGCTGATCGCGATGCTGACGTATATTAATGCGTGGCTATTGCTAATCGTAGCGGTGTGCGTACCGATCTTCGCAATCGTTCGCTATTACTACTTCAAGCCGATCGAGGCGAGCAACCACGCTGTGCGTCTCGCTCGCGAGGACATGGCTGGGCAAGCCAACGAGTTCATCTCTGCGATTAAATTGGTGCGCGGCTATGGGCAGGAGCAGCAAGCGCGCCAGCAGATGGATCAACTGAGTGATGCCTATAGCGATGAGCGCGTCGATCAGATGCGCCTCAATCAAGGGCTCGGATACATTCTGTTTACTGCCGTCTCGGCACTCTCAATCATTGCCGTCGCAGCATGCGGATGGCTGGTAATTGAAGATAAACTGACCTTAGGTGCGATGGTCGCACTAGTCGCATCGCTACCGATTTGCTTTCAACCGATTCACATGCTCACGCAATTTAGTATGCAATATCTTCTCGGTGCCGAAAGTTTCCGTAGCATTAAGGAGCTAATGGATTCAGGCTATGTCGAGGAATGGCAGGGTACGCAATCATTGGGCGATGTCGCTGGTCAGATTGAGTTTAACAATGTTTCTTTCGCATACGATGAGTCGAAGCCCAGAGTCATACACGATTTTTCAACGACCATCAAAACGGGCGAACATGTTGCTTTTGTCGGGCCGAGTGGTTCAGGGAAAAGCACACTGGTAAGCCTAATGCTCGGTTTCTACGCAGCTACCGAAGGCGCCATTCAGATCGACGGCGTACCTCAGCGCGAGATTGATATCCGCCAATTCCGCCTCAACTGCGCAATTGTCATGCAGGACAACCTGTTGCTCTCAGGCTCATTATTGGACAACATCCGCTTCGGTCGACCAACTGCTAGTATTGAAGAGGTGCGTGAAGCAGCCTTGAATGCAAATGCATTGGAATTCATCGAGGAACTACCGGACGGCTTCGATACCAAAGTAGGGGAACGCGGGGTGAGCTTATCTGGCGGACAGAGGCAACGCATCGCTATTGCGCGTGCGCTGCTACGTGACCCTAAGGTGCTGATCCTCGACGAGGCCACTAGTGCTCTGGACTACGAGAGTGAGCGTCTTGTCCAAGAAGCATTCGAACGGCTAGCTCATGGGCGCACGACTATCACGATAGCCCACCGACTGAGCACGATTCGAAATGCAGATCGTATCATCGTTCTCAAGAAGGGCAAAA
>JAFMHF010000014.1 GCA_017854655.1 Puniceicoccaceae bacterium
CTTGCGGCTGAAAGCGCTGCCAGACGGGGATCTTCAATTCCTCCTCTAGCTCGCGAATGCGATCTAGGATGATTGGCTTTTGCGCATAGGGATCATCAGGCAAGTCGTTGTGCAACTGCTTTAGGAAGTCATACGCCTCGGCATTCTTGCCCTCTCGTCGCAGGAGTTCGCCATAAATACGGGCGGCGAAATACGGCGCATCGGGTTGCTGCGATGCGAGTAGAAACCACTTCGCGGCATTCGCAGTGTCTTTCAAGCGATTCAAATAAATCTGCCCAGTCTCCAAGTAGAGTTTCGCTTTATTCGGGTGAAACTCGCGGGCGGTCGCCAACATCGCAAACGCTTGCTCGGCCTGCTCATGGTCGAGCGCCTGCTGACGACTCTCTGGCACATCCGTGTAGCCCCCCTCTTCCTGGATACGCCAGTTCGGCACATCGTAAGCAATCATGCGCGCACCATTGATCCAGAAAAACTCAGGTCGTGGGTCGAGGGTCGTCACCAGCCGCACCATCGCATCGAGCTTCACACGATCGCGTCGCTCCCAAATCGTGTTGGTCCGAATCCAGAGAAAGTCGGCCATCACTGCGCGAAACCCACCGAGCACACCGACGATGAGTCCCTGTCCGAGCGCACCTTCGATCGCCTGCAGATTCATCTCTGGCTGGCGTGCCTTCACCACTTGCCATGCCGGCGCTTCGATCGGACGCGTGACCACACCGAGCACGACCATCACGAACAGCACGATACTCACACTGCGCGCGCGCAGAAATAATGGATGCTTGAGACAAGTACTGGCAGACATCAGCTAGATCTCCCGCTTTTTGAAGTTCACCTGCGCGAGCAGGATGAAGGCAACGGTATAAATCAATCCGTAGCCGACAATCTGCAGCACGGTGCCTATCGGCAGCGGAGTGCTGGAAGCGAACACCAGTTGATCGCCGACATTGAACAATTGAAAATTCGGAAAGATCAGCCCAAGCACACGCACCAACCACGCCCCGACGCCCTGCTCCATTGAGGAATACGCATCGCGTGCGATGTATTGCAGCTGGCAAATAATCAGCATGAAGAACGACACCACCACGGTGTACAGATTCGTATTCGAGAAGCTGGCAATGAACAAAGCGATCGCGCTCAATATGCCAAACTTCATCCACTGCAGCAGCCCGAAGATAAATAAATCGCCATAACGGATCAAACGCCCATCGACAAACTCCTCGCCGAGACGCGCCATCAGGGTCGTCTCGCGCCAATAGAGGATGCCGCTTAGCACTAGTATAATGACGGTGGTAAAGACCAGCATCAGCATGTGCGCACCAAGAAATTTACCGGCGAGAAACTCCAACTTGTAAATCGGCTTGGCCAGCATCGTCAACGCGGTGCGATTCTCGATCTCGCTAAAGAATAACTGCGTCGTGGCCGCAATCGACAGAATCGAGCCAAAGAAGAACAGCGCGCCAAAGCCAAAGTCGGTGACGAACTTGAGCTCGCCCGTGCCGAAGTCGAACTGCTGGAAGAAGGTCGAGCTGGCGACCAGCGCCACCGAAATCAGCAGCAGCGAGTTGAAAAACTTCTGCCGCACCGCTTCGAGAAACGTGTTGCCGGCGATCAGCCGAACACGAGAAATAGAATCAATTAATCCGCTCATTGTACGCCTCCTTCTGTCTGTGATTCTGCGCTGCGCGCCGCTTCGCGTTGTTCGACTTCTTGTAAAAAGAACGAATCTAAGCTCAATCGCGGCTTCTCTACTCGGCAAAGCTGACCGCCCTGCTCGGCAATTGTCTTCTCCACCGCCGCACGCCCTGCGGCACTCAGACCTTGAACCACCAGCGACTGCGCATCTTTCTCCTGCACCAGATCGTCCACGCGGCCCTCGCGAACCAATTTGCCACGGTGTAAAATCGCCACGCGGTCACACAGCCCTTCGATTTGAGCCAATAAGTGTGAGCAAAGCAGCACCGTCTTACCACGACGCTTCAGCTCACGAATGATCTCCGCAATCGCCGCCGAACCGAGTGGATCAACGCCCGCAGTGGGCTCATCGAGAATCACCAGTTGCGGATCATGCACCAGTGCTTGTGCCAGTCCGATGCGTTGCAACATCCCCTTCGAATACGTGCCGACGCGGCGATGTGCCGCTTCAGTCATGCCAACCAACTCGATCACCTCATCGACTTGTTTGGCGATTTTGCCACGCGAAACACCACAAATCCGAGCGTAGAAGCGCACCAGCTCGCGGCCAGACAGGTAGCGGTAGAAATACGGTGCTTCGGGCAGAAAGCCCACACTATGCCGCGCGGCCACTGTGTGGCTGGGCTTGCCATAAATTTGGCACTCGCCCAGCGAAGCATCGAGTAGGCCGAGGACGACCTTGATCGTGGTGCTCTTGCCGGAGCCATTCGGCCCGATCAGGCCGAAAATTTCGTTATCGCCGACTTCGAGAGTCAAATCGTCGACCGCACGGAGCTTCACCCCACGCATGCCGACGGAAAAATCCTTGGTCAGGCCCTTAATACTAATCGCTGGATGACTCATATTATTGTAAAATACGGAAACTTTGGCAGGTACGTGGGCCGCTGTCGGTCTTGATCTCAGTCTGGCGGATGTAGCTTTTCAACTCTTCGGCCACCGCCTCCTGAAAAGCCTGTACTTCGGACTCCTCGCCTTCGGCACAGAGATGCACACGCCCATCAGTGAGGTTTTGCACCGTGCCAGCCACCTCGAAGCCCTTCGCCACGCTCATGGTCTGATAGCGAAACCCGACGCCTTGGACGTGGCCCTCGAACCAACAGTTCATACGGAAAATACTTGAAGTCATACTTAGAAGATCGGGGAGAGCGTGCAGAATTGGCACAACGGATGCTTTAAAATTTTATAGTATATGCCTGCCTTCGCGATTCAATCAAAGCAAAATCAGCTCAAACTGAAAAGGGAGTTGATTTTTGAAATGAAAAATACAGATTCAGCAGCATCGGATCTGATCCGACAACTATGAGCGATCCAAATTTTGAGCATTCCGACGGTAACTGGGACGAAACACCCAGCGAGCCACATTGGAATGAATACCAATGGCGCAAGTATCTAAAAGGTTCAGACCAAGATACCGCCAAGTTTCTTTCGATCTACAACACTCTCAAGCACAAGCCCAACCATCTCGATGAAGTCGCCGTGCAGATGGGCTGGGATGCTGAAGATATCTCGCTGACCGACGAATTTAGCACGCCGGAGTCCGCAGAAGAGGCCGAGGCGCGTTTCGATGCCAACGACAATGCCCCTTACACCCTGCATCGCCACCCTGTGATTGTGGTGACCCGCGCCTTGTACCGCTATCTGCACCAGAGCTGGGAACACTACATGGCGCACAGCCAGAATTATCTCTCGCCGCAGCTCTGCTGGAACTACGCCAACAGCCTGCATCAGGCAGAAATGAACGTCCTATTGTCCATTCAGGCCATCGACCTTGGTGATTTCGGTCTGACCATTTGCCATCTCAAGAATAGCCTGAGTGCGCTTAACCAAACTTTAGCCCTACTCGACCAAGTTACACATTCGGACCCAGAATTCCTCGCCAGCTTTCGCCAGGAAAACCAGATCCGGATATTTGACCTGCGCGAGATGTGGATCCGTGTGATGAGCGACTGCCGTATTGAGTGCAAGCGTCGCCCTGGCGGAGACCAGGACTAATCCTTAATTTTCAAGAGAGTTATGCGTAACATACGCCGTTTCTTTGGTTGGCTTAAGCGTTCAGATCCTGCTCGCAAGGCTGCACGTTCACAGCTCAAAGCAGCTAAACGCGGGGATCGTGAGCAATATCTAGCACTGGCCTCCAACTACATCGATCTGGCGCAGACGTTTTTCGGCTGCTCCTTTGCCGAACCGACCGAGCTGCGCATCGCGCGCGTCACACAGTTATTCAATGAGCTATGGCAAAACCTGCCCTACTCAGAGCGGCTCTCCGACTTCGAGTTCATGCTCGCCCAAGCCTTGATCGAAAGCACTTCCGACCAAGCCCTAACCACCTCAACTGAAGCGCTTGTCATCAAGCTGCGCATGCTAAGCCCACAGTCCCGCTTCGCATTTCTCGCCTACGCTTTTGGCAACTGGCCGCTACGCTGGATCGCCCTCGTCATGCGCATCAAGCCAGTAGCCCTGCACCGCCTACTCTCCGAGGCACGTTGCGAACTCTGCAGTATTAGTTGGGAGTCACTCGCAAATGAAGAGCGAGATTGCCTCGAAGCCATCAGCGCCAAACTCGAGACCTGCCCAGATATTCGCGCCAACAAATCGCTCAGTAAACGCAGTAGCGCTTATCCCCGCGTCAAGGAGATCAAAGCCCACTGGCTAGAGCTCCGTTCCGATCTCGTCGAAGTGCGCATGCGCTATGTACTCAACCAAGGCGAACGCGAACAATTACTCTCGAACATACTCGACGTAATTGCCGACAGTTCGATGCAGCGCCCCGCGCTCGTCGATCGCATGGTCAACACCGTGCATTTCTCACGTCACTCGAAAATCAAAGTCTCGTAAAAGTTACAATGTTTCCAACACCCCGACAGCTCACCGCATTATTTTTCCTCAGCTGCATCACTGCAAGTGCCTACTTACGGGCCGACATCGTCGCCGGCCCCATGCTCGGCCATATCGACATGCGCGAAGCCACCATCTGGGTGCAGACCGATGCCCCCGCCATTGTCCGCGTCGCCTACGCCGAGCAAGGGCAAGCCAATGCGCTGCGCTGGAGCGATGCCGTCCAGACTAGCAACGCCCTCAATAACACCGCGACCTTAACACTCAACGCAGTCGAGCCTGGCAAGAAATACAACTACCGTATCGAGCTCGACGGCACGCTCACCGAAGAGCAAAATACCTTAAAGACACCGACCAACTATGTTGGCCGCACCCCGCCCCCCGACCTGCGCATTGCCGTCGGCGGCGCACACTATGTCACCGAAGAAGGCTTCGAGCCGCCTTATCAAATCCTCGGCGGAGGTTATGGTATTTTTTCCAGTATTCTTAGCGAAAAGCCAGAACTCATGATCTGGACTGGCAACACCGCGCATTTGCGCGACAGTGACTGGGCCTCTCAAAGCGGTACGCTCAAACGATTTGGTAAAGCGCGCAGTGTCTCCGAACTTCAGCCCCTGCTCGCGCGCATCCCACACTATGCCACTTGGAGCAACTCCGATTACGGAACCGTAAACGCTGGTAAGTTTTACTCTTACCGCCAAGACGTCGAAGATAGCTTCAATGCCTACTGGCCCAAGCCCGTCGAAGTCGCAAGTTTAGATGGCATCACCACACGCTTCCGCCGCTCAGACGTCGATTTTTTCATGCTCGATACTCGTAGCTATCGAGACGATGCACCCGCCAGCGACCGCCTGCCACAAATGCTCGGAAAAGCGCAGATCGAATGGCTTCGGCAGGAAATTATCAACAGCAGCGCGACCTTTAAAGTCATCATCGCCGGCGCACCGATTCTCAACCCTGCAGACAATCGCAACAATCTCAGCTACGCCGAACGCGAGCACGGGGAACTCCTGCAAATGCTCCGTAACGAACGTATCGCTGGGCTCTTTTTCATCAGCGGCGGCAAGTATTATGGCGAGCTCACCCGACTCGTGCAGGCCAACAGCTACAATCTGTTCGACCTCACACTCGGACCGCTCACGGCCAATTCGATAAACAATCAGGATGAGCTCAACTTCTTCCGGATGCCCGGCACCAGCACCTTCGAACGCCACTTTGCCCTACTCGACTTCACCGGCCCCGAAGAAGACCGCGCCATCAGCATTCGCGTCATGAGCATGGCAGGCACAGAACTGTGGCAACGCACTATCAAAGCCAGCCAGCTCCAACCCGCCGAGGCTGAATAGAGCCTTGGCTTACCGAGCGCTGCGCGTCGTGCAGGAAACAGAGCCAGATTTCTTTCAATCGAGCGCGGCCGCCCTCAGCTTTAGGTGTCAGAGTCAACCATCACAACCAGAGCCTAATTGCTAAGTCACATGTTTCCAGACGCCTCCAACTCAACTCCAGCGCTCGACATCATCGACTGGGGACGCACCGAGTATCAAGCCGCGCTGGAGCGGCAAAAAGCCCTAGTCCTTCTGAGGCGTACAGGCGAGGCGCCTGACACACTAGTATTTACCGAGCACGCCCCCGTATTTACGATCGGCATGCGCAAGGGTGCCGAGCAACACCTGATCTGGAACGAAGCGCAACTCAAAGCAAAAGGTCTGCAAGTGATCCGTAGCAACCGCGGCGGCGACATTACTTACCACGGCCCCGGCCAAATCGTCGGCTACCCAATCATCTCTCTTCAAGCACGGCGTGACCTACACACCTACCTACGCGACCTCGAAGAAGTTGTCATCCGCACCCTCGCCACCTTCGGGCTGCAGACTGCTCGACGCGACGGCCAGACAGGCATCTGGCTCGACACACGTAAAATATGCGCAATCGGCGTGGCTGTGCGCAGCTGGGTGACTTACCACGGCTTCGCACTCAACGTGAATCCCGACATGAGTCATTTCGCTGGTATCGTGCCCTGTGGCATCACCGACGGCACCGTCACCTCGATGCAAGCTGAACTCGGCGAAACAATAGACCTAGATGACGTACAAGCGCGATTAGCAGTTGAATTTAAGAACGTTTTTCGGAACACTGCCGCACCTCATGAACAATCGTAAACCAGAATGGCTCCGAGCGAAGCTGCCCACCAGCGTCGAATACAAGGCAGTACGCGAGATCGTT
Source organism: Puniceicoccaceae bacterium (assembly GCA_017854655.1). Taxonomy (GTDB): domain Bacteria; phylum Verrucomicrobiota; class Verrucomicrobiia; order Opitutales; family Coraliomargaritaceae; genus Lentimonas. Next base: position 6,751 of record JAFMHF010000014.1, read on the forward strand.
GACACCAACGACCTGCACACCGTCTGTAAAAGCGCTCAGTGCCCAAATATGGGCGAGTGTTGGTCGCGGGGTACCGCGACTGTCATGATCCTCGGTAACATCTGCACGCGTTCGTGCACCTTCTGCGCGATTAACACAGGTCGCCCGACTGAGCTTGATCTCGGCGAGCCCGCCCGTGTCGCCGAATCAATTGCCAAGATGAATTTGAAGCACGCCGTGATCACCTCCGTGGCACGCGATGACCTAAAAGACGGCGGCGCCGCAGTATGGGCCGCCACCATCCGCGCGATCCATCACCGCTCCCCCGAGTGTGCAGTCGAAGTACTCACCGCGGACTTCCGCGGACAGCAGGAATACCTCGACGTCGTGCTCGACGCTTGCCCCGATATTTTCAATCACAACCTTGAGACGGTCGAGCGCCTGCAACGCCCGATTCGTAAGACCGCCCGCTACGACCGCTCCCTCTGGGTGCTGAAACATGCCAAGTCTCGGGGCTTCACCACCAAATCCGGCATCATGCTCGGCATTGGTGAGAAGGAAGAAGAGATCAAACAAGTTCTCCAAGATATGCAAAAAGTCGGTGTCGATATTTTGACGATCGGCCAATACCTGCAACCCAGCAAAAAGCATCAACCAATCGATCGTTGGGTGACACCTGAAGAATTTGCCCAGTGGAAAGAATACGCCTTCAGTATCGGCTTCGGCGCCTGTGAATCGGGGCCACTCGTCCGCTCCTCTTATCACGCCGAAGAACAGTCTGCGATGTTTGACGTCCGCGCCCGCCGCAAAGCAATGCTCGACGCCCAACAAGCTGGAAAAGAAACCGCCGAAGTCGTCCCCGTCTAGCGCTCGATCAATTAATTGATTTAACAGTCATCGCTTTTTTGTGCCTCAGCGCATATCATTGACAGTAATGATCTAAAACTCGTCAGCCGTTAGCACAAGAGGACCTATGAGTAGACCTAAAAAAACACGTGCAAGCCGACCCACGATGCGTATTGTTACGTAACTATGTCGACAGAAGTGATACGCAGACCAGGAGCTTTTCGCCCCGTCATTCAATTTTCGATCCACGCCGATAATAAAGTCGGCCGGCTCAACGAAATTATCGGCTTACTTTCTATCCACGAAGTACACATCATGGCACTTTCGATTCTCGACACAACAGATAGCTCAATCATTCGCATCATTGTCGACTACCCAGAAGAAGCACAAAAGTTACTCATCGAACATCAATTCTCTTTCGTGCAAAGTGAACTCCTCGCAGTTGAATTAACCAGTGAGGCAGATATTAAGAAAGTCACTGCGGCACTCGTGCAGGCGGAAATCAACATCCACTACACCTATCCTTTCGTCTCGCGCCCAAATAATCGCTCCGCGCTGGCAATCAGCCTAGAGGATAACGAACTCGCAGCTGAAACGATCACTCTGCATCAGCTAAAAATTATCGGCCAGGACGATATCGCTCGATAAAAACGATATTTCGGACGAGCAAGTCTTGCGGCCTGCAGTAAAACTCTAGTAAGTTCATCAAATGCCCCGCACACGATCTCGCGCTAATACCGAAGAAAAGTTTCTCAATGCTGTATTGGAGTTGGTTGCGCAGGATGGTTGCTGCGCCTTGGGAGTCAACGCAGTCGCACACAAAGCAGGTGCCGATAAAGTGCTGATATATCGCTATTTCGGGAATCTACAGGGCCTCTTACTTCGAGCTGCGGAGAGCCGACAATGGCTACCTTCGCTGGATGAGCTCCTGAACTCGGTCAAACTTGAAGCGGATCTGCCTGCCGCTGAAATCATTCATCCACTCGCTCGCGTATTAACCCACCACATCCGTGCCGACAGAGCCACGCACCAGATACTTCGCTGGCGCAAGGCCGAGGCCAACCCACTCACTGAGCATTTCTCAAAGCAATGGAAAGAGATATGGCAAAAACTCTCTGAACATCTATCGATTGGCTTGGACTACGATGCGCGCGAAAATTGGAAACGATTGACGGAACTGACTGCACTGATCATCGAAGCTGAGCTGTGTGATGAGCGCGTCAACACTGGTTGTATTGATCTCATCGCATGTGGCATTGTGACGGGTCGTGTGACACAGGAAGCAACGACCAATGAGTATCTAATCGAAGACCAGTTGCCGACCAACTTACTTTAAGGCATCATTAGCGAATTGATCGCATCGGCACCAACTCAATCAAAGTCATCTCAGTCGGGCAATTCAAGCGAAGTGGTGGCAGCCCTTCGAATCGATTCGAGCCAGCGCCAGCTGAAACATTCAAGTAAGGAATGCCAATTCGCCTAAAACCTCTCGCCCACTCCTTCGGCACTTCACTGTCGATCACCAGCGCTCCATACCACGGCAAGCGAACTTGGCCGCCATGTGTATGCCCTGCCAAACAGAGATCGATCGGTAAATCCACGACCTTCAGCGCATAATCTGGCGCATGGCCAAATAAAATACGAAAGTCACCAGACTTGGTTTGATCCAACCATTGCTCTACCGTACGCGTGGCCCAGAGTTGATTCTTCGATTGGTATAAACTTAAGCCATGCAAATTTATAGTTCCCCCGCCTGTATCAATCTGTGCAGAGCGCGACGACAATACCTGTAGTGGCGCCAATTGGTCTGCGCGAATACTGTAGAGTTCACGCTCGGTATCGCCATACACCGCATACGTACCGAGTCGCGGATTCACCTCTTTGATCAGAGCCAACAACTTCGGAAATTCAGATGCAAAAGTCGCAGGCGGTACGACTTGAAGAAAATCGCCCGTGTTGAGAATTAAATCAGGGCTCAGTGCTTTGATCTGTTCAAAGATCTCTACCTCATAGTCGGAGATGCTACCCGCTTGAATATCTGAAATATGTAGCAGGCGGATCGGTTGAGTCAGTTTCGGCGTCTCTAGTCGCACATGGTGCACGACGAGGCGCTGCGGCTCTAGGTTAGTCACATAATACCGCAAACCCAATAAATCGACCGCAATGAACGCATACAGCAGCGCAATCCAAATTAGTTCCTTGCGCAGACCGCGCCATGTCGCCGCCAACAACGCAAAAAATACAGCCACGCCGATCAATGTCATCGGCAATTCCCATAGGTTAAAATCATAGGCCTTATGAATCTCTGTAAAATTGGGCCTCAACATCCCCGCTTTCACATATAAGAAATTGCGAATCAGCACATAGCAGAACACTACCAGCACCGAGCAGACCCCCAAGCGCCACTGGCGGCCGCCTCGACCGCGAGTACCAATATCGGTCATCGCCAATTCAGTCAACTCCTTCATCTGATCGATTGACGCCTCAATAGTAAACGCACGACAAAAGGTACAAGCGCAGGTGCTCCCACCAACCAACAAAGCAGCAGCTCAATAGGTGCCCGAAAGCCTGAACGCAGGCTTTTCTGATACATCATGCTGCCAAGGGCTAAATTCATAATCTGAAAGTTACAATAAAATGACAGAAATGCGACAGGGTGGCGCGTCAGTCCTTGCGCTGCTGAATAACTGAGCTCTGCCATAGGGTCTGGAAACAGCGAAGCGTGATACCACTTCCATAACAATACAAAAAGCACTGCGCAATAAAGCGGCGCCACTAGCAAAGGTTGCGCCAGCAACCGTACCAACCGCGCATCAGGCAACACAATCATACCGAACCACAGCGGCAGCGTCATACACGCTAGGAACCAGAACGTACTATCCAGATGCGATGCAGCAAATATATCAATCAGCCAAATGGGCATGCGCTAAGAGAGTGAGAAGGTAGGAATGTGCGAAGGTATGACAGTAGCGTATATCAGGGAATTTCCACTTTTTCACTCTCACTCGACCGAAGGTCGTCTCACTTTCACTCTCACTCATTGTTGGAAACAATGGTCGAGTAAGCTTCGATATAACGCTCTAGAGTGCCTGCGAGTACCGCTTCCGGCAATGCTGGCGGTGGTGGTGTTTTATCCCAATCCAACGACTCCAAGTAATCGCGCACAAACTGTTTATCAAACGACGGCTGCGCACCGCCCGGAGCGTAGCCCTCACGGGGCCAGTAACGCGAAGAGTCTGGGGTCAAAATCTCGTCAATCAGGTAGAGTTCACCCGCTTCATCCAGGCCAAACTCAAACTTGGTATCGGCCAAAATCAAATTGGCCGCCTCCGCCCGCTCCACTCCCATTTGGTACAGGGCGATACTCAAATCGTGCACCCGCTGAAATAACTCCTCGCCGATCAACTTTGCCGCATCCGCACAATCGATCGGCATATCATGGCCGCTCGCGACTTTAGTCGTCGGTGTAAACAGCGGCTTCGGCAGTTGGCTGCTGTCCTGCAGGCCTTGGGGTAATCCATATTCAAACAGCTTACCCGTCTCTTGGTAGACCTTCCAACCTGATCCAGACAGATAACCACGCGCCACTGCCTCAATTGGCAAGGGCTTGAGCTTCTTCACGATCATACTTCGGTGCTGCAACTCTGGGTGAATCTTCCCCAGCTCGACGATCCGCGCCGCATGCTCATCGACTAAATGGTGCTGGGTAATCGCAGCCGCACGAGCGAACCAGTAGAGACTGATCTGCGTCAATAATACGCCCTTGCCCGCGAGGCCCTCATTCATAATTACATCGAAGGCCGACACACGATCGCTGGCCACCATTAGCAAGGCATCGCCTAGATCAAACACGTCACGCACCTTTCCGGATGCGACCAGCGGATACGGCAATCCTTTGACCTCAAGGAGCGGTTCAACTGGCAGCGGAAAAGGCAAAGAATCAATATTCATATTACTTTAATTAGTTCCTCAAAGCGCATGGGCAAACGGTTTCTCAACAGATTGGGAAAAAATGTATCATTTCTTAAAAAAGTCTTGCAGGCCGTGCGCTGAAACGTAGCTTCCGTGACTTCGCATCACGTCCCGTTCGTCTAGCCCGGTCTAGGACACCTGGTTTTCATCCAGGCAACAGGGGTTCGAATCCCCTACGGGATGCCATTTTAAAGCCCTTGGTCGCTTCAAGCACTGAGGGTTTTTTAATGCCTACAGACTCAAAACGGGAGGGACGACTTCCGTGTCGTCCGCATTAGCCCTGAACAGATAGAGCTGCAGTCCGCACGGAAGCGGTTCCTCCCTTCCATGCGGAAGAGTTTTCCAAAATCCCCTACTTAAACCCAAACAGCTTCTTCAATGTACTCAGTGTGCCAGAGGAAATCTTTGGCTTTGTGCCGCCCATATCCAACACACGACGGCAATCCTGTTGCTTCAAAAGCGTCGGACTATAAGCCAATATTTTGACATCTCCAAGGCGACCGTCGATGGCTTCCTCCGCAAAACGCGGGGTCCACTCTTTCGGCACACCATACTGCGAAAATGCGATATCCCAAGCCACCAACTGCTTGCCTGCATACGGGCGTGTGACCAAAGCTGGATACGCTTTGACAAAGTCAGGCACATCAGCGGTCTGCACCCGAATGCGCGCAATCGCCGGAATCAATTTTAGATATTCATACAGGTTGCTCACCTGCCCTTGGCGGATCGATTCATAGAAATCGAGCGGATTGATGCTCACCAAGTTCATCCCATTCCACATGCCATGCCGGTTTTTACTACCGAACTGCTGGCGATCATACCACCCCTGAAAATCATTCGTCAGGCGAAAGCCGATTTCAAAATGCAGATGCGCCCGCGTGCGTGGAATCGAATACGACGCCGAACGACCCATAATGCCGAGCTTCGCGCCCGAATCAACCCGAGCTCCGACGATGATGCCCTGCCCGACACTCGCCAAATGGGCGTAGAGCGTGTGGAACGCAGGCACCTGTTGATCATGCTCAACCACAATATAGCGGCCATAACTGCTATGCCCAGCAGTTTTGCTCACATGCACAACACGCCCAGGTAAGACGGCATACACCGCATCGGTAGGTTCGCCGCGGCGATCCCGATCGATCGGAAACAGATCCAAGCCCTCGTGAAAGCGAGCGCCACTACTGCGCACACAGCCAAACAGGCCGGACTCTGGCACGCCCGAAGCAGTCGATTGGATAAATGTCTCGATAGACTGACCATTTTGAAACGCTGGATTCGGCGTTGGCCAAATCAATCCCGCCTGTAGACACAATTGCGAGAGTAGCACAACCGCACCAATTGCCAGCCGTTGAGCTAGTCGTAAATACATAAACAACACAGTTCGTCCGAATTAATACTTATAATGCGACTGCAGCTCTTGAATGCTCGCCTTTAGATCGATCACGAACTGACCTAGCTCATCATCAGGAATTTCCACAAAAGTATAGAACTGACCGTCTTCGATCGTACCACTTAAGCGTATCGCCCCTAAAGGTTGTCCATTGCAGGTAAAAACGATGCGACTACCGCGATGAGTCACTGAGCGACGATACAGCTCACGACTGCCCTTATCCGTAATCTGAACCAGCAAAGCCATCCCCAGATCGACCTTCACCATCTCAACATTAATAATATCATATTCTCCGACGACTGGCTCTCGCTCGAGTTTGATAGCCGTGCCCGAGATCGGCAGAGTGACCTTGCTACCACTGCCACCCCCATAGTCGATGCCACGCGCCTCGATCATTAAGCGAGGCACTTGCATATTCTCAATTTCGTTTTTAAAGCCTTGGATGCTCTCAAAGCAGCCAGCCGAAAAGAACAGCGACATCAGTAGACTCGCGTGGGTCAAATATTTACGGAAAATCATCGTATTGAATTGTAATTATAAAATAATATCACCGAGCGTATCCTGAATCTTGAGCATCAAGTCCGTGGAGATTTCCACGATGGGCACCTCTATCTCCTGCTTGGTTTTTACATGTCGGTACAGTTGAGTGCCTGCTGTCTGCCGTTTACCTACGGCACGCACTACTCGTTTACGTTCTAGCATTAGCGCCAGTAAATGCTTCAAGGCATCGGTCTCTGCGAGGCCATCCGCTTGATCGTTCTGATACAGCGACAGAAAAAAGTCTTCCGCAGAAGCGACTGTTTCGCGGACGTTCGTGCTCTCATCATCAGGATCTTTTACCACGCGCATCCAACGCCCAAGAATCTCACCTGGTAGTTCATAAGTATCGACTTCATCCGGCAACACATCCGCACGGCCCATTTCACCAGCCTCGACATCTTTAAAAATCAAGCAGGCAACGCGATTCCCCGGGGTAAAGGGAAGCTGTGAGAGCGAAGATTTACGTGCGATACTTTTAAAATGCCATTCCATAAGAGCGTAACAATGAAAGCCGAAACAGTGCGACTGATTGCCTGCGATGCAATCAAAATGCCGATAACCTTCGAAGGCTATTTTCGTTGCAGGATTTCGACGATAATTGAAATTTAGAAAATCTCTCAATTCACTGAGATTGCAATCCGTTTATGCCTCGAAATATTGCCATAGGAGACGTGCATGGCTGCCTGTATTCTTGAGGATAAATCATTCGCCTAAGTTCGCGCACGTAAAGCGCATGCCAACGCTAGCATATGCTCGATCCCGTCTGACGGGGATAAACTTCTAAATCTAGGCTGGTTCGATAACGTCAAAATGCTTGATCACAGGAGCGAGGGCGACTCGCCCTTGTTTCCACCGGCATGACTCAACGTCGGCGAGTCGCCCACGCTCCTATAGCGGTCTAGATTTCGAAAAAAGATTCACTCTGACACATTCAAAGTTCGACCTCGTAAGTTCAATGTTCGACGCTCACTTCCACTATGTCCAATCCAGCACAACATCTTGGCCTCCTTTTGATTGATTTCCAGGACCCTTTTCTCAACGCCATTCCGGATCGTGAGCGCCTGCTCAAGCGCACTAGCTTCGCGGTCGAGGCCGCTTCGCTCCTTGGTTGCTCGCTCGCAGTCACTGAACAACTCCCTGCAAAACTCGGCAACACCACTGCTACGCTCAAACAAATATTACCGGAAAACACACCCGTCTTCGACAAAAATACCTTTTCTGCGATGGACGCCGATGGGCTAGGCCGCTGGATCGAGAGCAATCAAATTGACCACTTGCTATTGGTTGGGCTCGAAACTTCAGTTTGCATTTATCAAACCGCCGTCCAAGCGATCGGTGACGACATCGGCGTCACTCTCCTCTCGGACTGCATCAGCGAGCGGCGGCCGGAAGACCGCGAGCCAGTGCTCAAACAACTCCTCTCCATGGATGCGCACGTCCTACCCTCCGAGACGATCTTCTACAGCCTACTCGGCGGCGCAGCCCATCCACAGTTCCGCGAGTTCACGCAGATCGTCAAGCGTTACAGTTAAGCCGCCATCCCGTACTAGCACACATTGCCAGTGTCGCGACACTTCAGCGCCCCGAGCCACCAACGCAAAGCTGATTCCAGCGAAATATCGATGACGCCGCAATATTGACTTTCGCCCAACCACACGTTGCATTTTAACTCTGTCACCCTAGTCATCGGTGGCGACCGCCTTTTCATTTTGCATTCTCCACTGACCACTCCTGACAATCATGGGTAATTCCTTCGGCACACTTTTTCGTATTTCTACTTGGGGCGAGAGCCACGGCGGCGGCATCGGCGTCGTAATCGACGGTTGTCCACCGCGCCTACCGATTACAGTCGAAGAAATTCAATTCGAACTCGACCGTCGCCGCCCAGGCCAGAGCGACATTACTACGCCGCGCAAGGAGAGCGATGCCGCGACCATCGTATCTGGCGTCTTCGAAGGCCAGACCCTCGGCACCCCCATCGGCATTTATGTGCCCAATGGCGATCATCGCCCCTCCGCTTACGCGGAGATGAAGGATAAATTCCGGCCTTCACACGCCGACTTTACCTATCAAGCCAAATTCGGCATTCGCAACCATGAAGGCGGCGGACGTTCATCCGCACGCGAGACCATCGGCCGCGTCGCCGCTGGCGCAGTGGCCAAGAAAATCCTCAAGCTTGCCGGCGATATCGACGTGCGTGCCTACATCACACGCGTGCATGATATCGAAATGCCAGCCTCCGACGAATTTCCGACTCTCGAACAAGTCGAGGCTAGCCCAGTGCGTTGCCCACACCCCGCAACTGCTGAGAAAATGATCGAGCGCATTAAAGCCGTGCGTAACGAAGGCGACTCAGTCGGCGGCATTATCGAATGCCGCGTGCGTAACCTTCCAGTCGGACTTGGCGTGCCCGTATTTGATCGCCTCGAAGCAGATCTGGCCAAGGCCATGCTGTCCATCCCCGCGACTAAGGGCTTCGAGGTCGGCAGCGGTTTCGGCGGCTCACAGCAGCTTGGTTCGGAGCACAACGACATCTTTATCAACAAAGACGGCAAAATCGGCACCGAGACCAACCGTTCCGGTGGCGTCCAAGGTGGCATCAGCAACGGCGAAGAACTCATTTTTCGCATCGCCTTCAAGCCTACTGCCACACTGATTCAAAACCAACGTACCGTCGATACAGGCGGCACCGAAACGGAGCTCATGGGCCGCGGGCGCCATGACCCTTGCGTCGTGCCGCGCGCCGTGCCGATCGTCGAGTCCATGGCCGCCCTTGTGTTAGTCGACCACTGGATGCGTCACCAAGCACACTGCCAAAGCTTCGATTTCGAAAGCAAATAGAACAACCAGAGGTTTTAGCCCTCCAATCTTATCCTGCAGGTTTCACGTTTCAGTTTCCCACCACCGATGTCCGATCAAGCTCCACTGGTTTATCTTATTTACGGCATCCCCGGAAGCGGCCGACGCGACGTCCTGTTCGACCTGATCGACGGTGGTCTCGAAGGTAAAGAGCAAGTGCTCTACTTCCACCCAGAAGGCGAAGCGACAAGCCCCTTTGATGAGCAACTTGAAGCGCTCGACACTGTCAGCATCGTCAATTGGAAGCTAAGCGATGCCAGCGTGGTCCACGACCAAATCGACGCCGCACCAGAAAAGATTATTTTTCTCGCCCCCGGCAACAGCGATCCAGCGGATGCCGCTGAAGCTATCAAGTCGTGGACCGATCTCAATAACTGCCAGATCGCACGAATCATAACGGTTGTCCACTGCGCTTTCCTTTCTGAAAACAGCGCCGCAAAAGCGTGGTTCGATGCCTGTATTCATTTCTCAGATGTCGTGCTGCTCAACCGTCGCGAAGGCGTGAACAATAAGTGGGTCAAAGACTTCGAAGTCGGCTACCGCAAACAATTCTCTCCCGCCCGCTTCCTAATGGTAAAAAAAGGCCGCGTCGCCAACCCGCTCGAAGTGCTCGAACCCGAAGCCCGACGGCTCTCACTCTATTTTGATGAACTCATCCCGATCGAGGACGATGAGTTCGAAGACGACGAGCAACCGCAGGACACTAAGCCCGACAAGTACATTGAGCGCAGAGAAAGCGGTCAGCGCGCCTATCCCGTGCCCGATATCAAGCAACGGCTCTAAGCAAAAGTTAAAGTGAACAGGCGTAGCAATAAGCTATAAATAAACATAGCAGAAATCAGTATTCTGATGGTCCTAACAGACGGATCGGTTCCAAATGAATCACAAACGGCCTACTATTCTACACGACTCAATCGCGCCACGTCCCGACCTTGAATCATCTCCCACAAGCGCACACGTGTGAGTTTGGACGAGTCTCGAAAATACATCATCTCGGCGTGCTGGTCCGCTCGTGCAGGATCAATACGAATCCCCCACAGTGGCACTACCGAGTCCGGCCACATCGCATAACGAACATCTCCCACAACCAAAGGATCATCGGAATGCAGAGTCACATAACCCTGCGAGAAAAAGCGGAAGCGCTCAACGTCACTGCCCATTACCGAATCAGGATCAACCAGCGCGGCAGTGTCTTTGACCGTGAATACTTCGACTGATTGCCCCTCATAGAGTCGCGGAACTGCCCCTGGTCCGAGCCATACAGCATCGACGTAATAGCGCCCCTCAAAACGATAGATCATGCGCCACAGCATGGTATTCCCAAACGATGGACGAATCGAATACTGCTCGGGCTGATGGCCGCGCTCTGCAGCCAGAAGCTCGGCCACCTGCGTCGCCTTGAAATGCTGAAGGCCACAGAATCCAAAATAAAAGGCGCAGAAGATCAGCGCAGCCTGCGCAAAGCGCGGACGTCGCCAAGTAAACGCAAACAAGGTCAACAATACCAGCGGCAGCGTAAAAATGGGGTCGATCACCGAAATAATATCCCAAGACTCACGAATATCACTGAATGGCCAATACAGCATAGTGCCATAACTAGTGCAGGCATCCAGCATGCCATGCGTCAATGCGCCCAGCACCGCAAAGAGTGCACACTGCCGGAAGGGAAGCTTCGATCGAAACAACAGGAGTTTAAACAGCACTGCTGTGCAGAGTCCAATCAGTGGTGCAACAATCAGTGCATGCGAAAAATGCCGATGATATTGTAAGGTCAATAGCGGATCGGCAGCAGAGCGTATCAGCACATCAAGATCCGGAACCGCTCCTGCCACCCCACCAATAAGCACCGCCCAACGAGCTTGTTCACGCGAGCTAACCGCGACGGCAACCGCCGCTCCGATGCTGAATTGTGTGAGAGGATCCATACCCGTATAAAATAGGAACTCTCCAAACAAGCGCCATCATGAATTTGAACCAATCTCAATCAGCCATACGATTGCCTCTGAGCTATAGATAAAATGCTCGGCGACTGTTGTCGCTCGTGGCCATCAGAGGGCCAATATTCATCTCGCGAAACGGGCGCGACACCAACAAAAAATTGAGCGCGACATTGAGAATGGCTATGCGCCATCAGCATGACAGCTAGAACATTCCAGCCGCGCCACTCGCATTCAAGCCATCGGGGAGTTTTTCGAGTGGATAAACATCATAGCGATTACTCTTCCCCTCTAGGACATGACTCGGGGATGGCCCAGCTAAAGCTGGCGCAATTCGTGGGCGTTTCACCACCACTCGATAACGCGCGCACGACAATGCCGCTTCCAGCAAGCCGTCTGCATCAGTATCTTGACCGACCAAAGAATGGAAGACACGCATTTCTTTCTTAACCATCGCACTCTTAGTACGCACTGGAAACATCGGGTCGAGATAAACCACATCGGGCCGTTCGGCCTCTGAGACTTCACGTAAATAATTGAGTGAATCCGCTTCGACTAATGTCATACGCTCCAAGACCTCGACTAAACCTGCATCTTGCGCCACACCAAAACGACGGGCTTGGATCATGCCATCCTCCAGCAATGCACGCACTGCTGGCACGCGCTCCAGCAATGTCATCCGGCAGCCTAGACTCGCCAGCACAAACGCATCACCACCGAGCCCCGCAGTCGCATCCAATACCCACGGATACACACCACTGCGCACCCCGACCGCCTTCGCAATCATTTGTCCTTTGCCGCCGCCTTGCTTGCGCCGATAGGTCACTGTTGGCCGATGGAAGTCAGCTCGAATACTCAACTGACTCTCGCCCCCAACTGCGTGTAACACCAAGCCATCACTGTCTAAAACAAAAACAAACACCTCACCTACGCCAGCGCACTGAGCCGATAAGAATCGCTGCAACTCCTTTGGCTTAGCTGCCGCAACTGAGCAGCCATCGACACAGGGCAGTTCAAATCGATCGGCCCACTGCTGGGCAGTCGCCTGGTGCGCAGTATCTAAATATACGAGTGATGACAGTTTCATAGGACGATGCAGCTCACCTTGCTGCGCTGCTGCGAAATCTCCAAGTGCAAAATACCATTTACTCCATCAACTGGCATCAAGCGCACGAACTGGCTAAGTCGATTCATTCCCCTCAGTCGCAGCATCCACTGGGCCCTATTCGACATAGTCGAAAAACAGGAATTCGAGTTAATTTGAAGCCCAGACTCTTAATCAAGATCATCCAAGACTACTTTCTAAAGACTGACCCTAGCGACTCGCACACTGTTGATTACATGATTTCTGCACCACGTCCGTGCCGATACAAAACTACCTATAAAGAGTGAGAAGTAACAACAAAAAAGGCATACCAAGGCTAACACACAAATCATACCGCCACGCTCGACCCCTCGATCCTACATGCAAAAAGGTTGCGGCTCATGATTCAACCAACTTATCTTGTCATTATGACTTTACTCGAAAACTGGCGCACGCTGCTCGTGCCGAGCGGGACCTTCCAACTCCAGGACCTGTGGCAACTCATTGTAGTCATCGCCCTGTTTGCCATCAGCACGAAAATATTCGGAGCGAAGGCTAAATCAGTCGTCATCACACGCATTACTCCGGCGCTCTGGCTCAAGGGCAACCGCAGCTTTCTAGTACTATGGGCGACTCTCATCGTCGCATGGGGAATTTGTATTTTAATACCAATCGAAGCCCCCATCTTCAGCTTCTTCAGTTTCCTCGGCGTAATATGGTTAATCATCGGCCTGCTCACCAGCCTCATCCGTGCACCGTTCTGGTCGCAATCAGTCGCTGCAGTCTGCTATTTAACCTCGGCGATGCTAAGCCTCTCGTTGGTCGATGATGGTATTGATTCATTACAAGACCTTCATGTTACAATCGGCACGTCGACCATCTCCGCCTGGGGAATTCTATCTGGTATACTTGCCTTTGCATTTACCATGTGGGCGTGCCTCGCCGTGGCACGGATCATCGAGACGCAAATCCAGAAAGTGCCTGGTCTGAGCCCCTCGCTAAAAGTACTGATCGCCAAGATTATTCGCATCGTGTTCATCGTTGTCGCCACCGCCGTCTCACTCAGTTCGATGGGCATCGATTTATCTGCTCTTACCGTGCTCGGTGGTGCCATCGGCTTAGGCCTCGGCTTCGGTCTGCAAAAAGTTGTTTCCAACTTTATCAGCGGCATTTTACTGCTAGTCGATAATTCAATCAAACCTGGCGACGTAATCGAAATCGACGGCACCTATGGCTGGATCAATAACCTGCGGGCACGCTATGCGTCTGTTATCACACGCGACGGCACTGAACACCTGATCCCGAACGAAGATTTAATCACACAACGTGTGATCAATTGGACTTTTACCAATAACCTCGTACGCATGAAAGTACCCATCGGCGTGTCCTATGATTCAGACCCGCATCAATGCCTTAAGCTAGTCATAGCAGCTGCGCAATCGGTTGACCGCGTCTTATTGGAGCCCACACCTGTTTGCCATGTACTCGGATTCGGTGATAGCTCGATCGATCTCGAACTACGCTTCTGGATATCAGATCCCACCAACGGTGTGGCCAATGTTAAAAGTCAGGTATTGCTCAATATTTGGGACACGTTTAAAGAAAATAATATCGAGATCCCTTACCCGCAAAGCGATCTACACATTCGCTCAAGCGATATCGCCATGCCCTCTACAGAGCCATGCATCAGCCCTGACAAGTAAGACAGTCCTGCCGACGACACGCCTTCACATTCACATGCCCACCGTTAAGAAAATCCGCCTCGACGAACTACTCGTCGCTCAAGGACTCGCCGACACTCGCTCGCGCGCCAAAGCGCTTATCCTCGCCGGCAAAGTCAAGCTCGGCACCGATCGCCTGGATAAGCCTGGTCGTAGCCTTCCAACCGATGCCCCTATTGAAGTCGAATCCCCTCCCCGTTTCGTCAGTCGAGGTGGAGAAAAACTCGAAGGCTTTCTAGATCAATTTAAAATTGATGTCACCGGACTGCGCCACCTCGACGTAGGTGCCTCCACTGGCGGATTCACTGATTGCTGCCTCCAACGCGGCACGATCAGCGCAACCTGTGTCGATGTCGGCCGCGCACAGATGCACAACCAGCTCATCCAAGACCAGCGCGTCACTAATATCGAGAAGACCAATGCACGCTACTTAAAGATCGGCGATTTACCTTTCGATAATTATCCACTGATCGTCATGGACCTTTCCTTCATTTCGCTCACCAAGGTACTGCCAGCAGTGTGGCAATTTCTCGCGCCTGAAGGTCGACTGATCGCGCTGGTAAAACCACAATTTGAAGCTGAAAAGCGCGAAGTCGATGCCGGTCGCGGCATCATCCGCGACCAAGCAATCCAACAGCGTATCTTAGCTAGCATCCAATCTTTCGCCCTCGAGCAACTCGCAGGTGCCGCACTCATCGGCACGATGGACTCGCCGATCAAAGGCACTGATGGCAACCGCGAATTCCTAATGGGACTCACTCGACGAAGTTAATACTTTGGACATATCCTCAATAACACTGAGGGAGGCATACGTGAGACTGCGCTGCATACCACTGATTAATATTGATCGGTTTGCGGGCAAACATGCCATTCATTGAAAAGCCGCGCCGCGCGCCGCACACAGCTGCCAAATCAGCTTACGCTCGCACTGCCGGTTGATGCTGACTCATGCAATGGATCGCACCACCTTCGCGGACGATGTCGCGGCAATCGAAGCCGACAACCTCACGACTCGGATAACAATCGGCGATAATCTCCAAGGCTTCGGCATCGCGCCGTGGCTGGCCATAAGTCGGCACGAGCACCGCGCCATTAAGAACTAGATAGTTCATATAGCTCGCGGCAAGGCGCGTACCATCCAGATAGATCGGTTCTGGCAAAGGCAGCGAAACGGTGGCATACGGCTGCCCCGTCGGCGTTCTGAAGGCTTGAATCCGCCGAGTGTTCTCACTCAACGCCGCGAAATTATCGTCTTCAGTATCAGTGACCGACGCCATCAAGATGCCGTCATCCTTAAAGAATCGAGCGAGATTATCGATATGCCCATCCGTATCATCCCCGACGAGACCGTCATGTAGCCAGAGCACTTCATTGATCCCCAGCCCAGCAGCGAGCCGTGCTTCGATCTGCTGTTTACGCATTTCACCGTTGCGATTTAAGTTCAGTAGTACCAGCTCGGTGGTCAAAAGCTGACCGGCTCCATTACTCTCGATCGCGCCCCCTTCGAGGACAGTATCGAAGACGAACCGACGCACACCGACTTGATCGGCAATCCAAGCTGGCGCATTGTTGTCTCTTTGCTGCAATGGGTACTTGTTGCCCCAGGCATTATAGGTCCAATCAGTGATACATAGTTCGGTGCCGTCTTCGTTCAGTAGAAATAGCGGACCATAATCACGACACCACACATCGTCTGTCTGATAATTGTAGAGTGTCACGCCGCTGGCATCTCCAGCCTGCGCCATCAGAGCTTGCAGGTCGGCTTGCGCGGATTCTGGACAGAGCACACCCACTGGTTGAAAACGAGCGGCGAGTACGTACAGCGCGGCGAGTTGCTCACGCACCCGCGGTAAGACGCCCGCCCACAGATCGTCACGTGTCGGCCATGCAAACCAGACCGCTGCTTGCGGCTCCCAGTCAGCGGGGAAGCGATAGCCTAATTCTTTTGGCGTGCTCAAGGCATTCATGTAGAGATTCCTAAATGATGAGTGCTTTTACGCAAATTAATAACAGTAGCACAAACAATCCGCGCGCTTAATCTTCGTCGATCATACGTTGAGTTAAGCCGCCGAAGCTATCAATTCGACGATCGCGGAAGAAGGGCCAGTTTCGGCGCATATCTTCCAGTGCTTTCAAATCGCAATCCGCCAAGACTAGCGCTTCCGCATCGGCTGGTGCGCGCTCCAGCACTTGCCCATAAAAATCGGACACGAAGGATTGCCCCCAAAATTCAGTGCCACCCTCGGTGCCAGTGCGATTGACCGCCGCCACGTAGCATCCATTGGCCACCGCATGTCCGCGTTGCACGGTTTCCCACGCGGTGTGTTGGGCTACACCTAGTTTGGCCTTCTCCTCGGCGAGCCAACCAATCGCGGTCGGATAAAATAAGATCTCCGCGCCTGCCAGCGCTGCCAGGCGAGCGGCTTCCGGATACCATTGATCCCAGCAAATAAGCACCGAAAGTTTACCAAAGCGTGTGTTCCACACCCTGTAACCCAGATCACCCGGCGTGAAGTAGAATTTCTCTTCAAAGCCTGGGTCCTGCGGGATGTGCATCTTGCGATACTTGCCGAGATACGAGCCATCGGCGTCAATCACCGCCGCCGTGTTGTGATATACACCTGAAGCACGTCGCTCAAATAACGATCCAATAATTACCACCTCCAATTCCGCTGCCACTGTAGCCAGCGCATCCGTAGTGGGACCAGGAACCGGCTCCGCGAGGTCGAAGCATTCTGCATCCTGAGTTCGGCAAAAATAAGCAGACGTAAACAACTCCTGCGTGCAGATAATCTGCGCGCCGCCAGCTGCAGCCTCCCGTATTTTATCAATCGTATAGGCGAGATTGGCCGCAGTCGATCCTTGCTCACGAACCTGAATCAGTCCGATACGCACAGTGGAATCAGTTAAAGCCGCTGCTGCCATATGCTGAAGCTAGTAAACGACCTTATTAAGTGGATACTCAATAATCCCCTCAGCACCATGTGCCTTCAATGCAGGGATCAACTCGCGCGACAAATTCTCGTCGATAATCGTATCAATTGCGACCCAAGCTTCGTCAGTAAGGCGGTTGATTGTTGGATTACGCAGTGCTGGCAATTCTTTGAGTAGCGCATCGAGCTTTACTTTCTCGATATTGAGCTTCAAGCCCACCTTTGAGTGAGCTTCCAGCGCCGCCTGCAACAGCATCGCGATATTTTCAATCTTCTTGCGCTTCGCAGGGTTCTCCCAAGCCGCCCGGTTGGCGATCAGCACAGTGTTGGTATAAAGAAGTGTATCGACGATACGTAGATTATTTGCACGCAGCGAATTGCCAGTCTCCGTAAGATCCACAATCGCATCGACCAGATCCGGCACCTTCACTTCAGTCGCCCCCCAAGAGAATTCGACTTCGGCATTCACACCGTTGTCTTTCAGGTATTGGCCAGTGATATTAATTACTTCAGTGGCGATACGCTTGCCTTCTAGATCCTTCACAGTCTGTACTGAGGAGGCGGCTGGCACTGCAATGACCCACTTAGAACGGCGATTCGATGCGCGGCTGTAAACTAAATCACACACTTCGACCACGTCGGAAGCATTCTCACGCACCCAGTCTTGACCAGTCAGGCCACAATCGAAGTATCCATGCTCGACATAGCGGCTCACTTCTTGTGCGCGCACAAAGCGGCCGTCCAACTCTGCATCGTCAAAAGACGGACGATACGAGCGGGAACTCTTGGTAATACCGAAACCAGCTTTGGCAAAAAGCTTGATTGTGGAATCTTCAAGACTGCCTTTAGGCAATCCGAGCATGAGTAATGGTGTCTTTTCCATAGGGGCAGAGAACTTGAGGCAGGATGTCGCTGGCACAAGGAAAATTTCCGATAATCAGACCACTGGAAATGAAATAAACAATTGTAAAAACATCTTTTTAGCGGTATTTTTACAATCTGCAGCTTTCTGTTATTTTACCATGCCTCCTCCCATCCCACTGACTTCAGGACAAAAAGCGCCCGCTTTCAGCTATACTGAAGACCAGGCGACGATTCATAGTAGTGAAATCACCAGCCCCTATCTCATCTATTTCTACCCTAAGGACGACACCCCGGGCTGCACGAAAGAGGCCTGTGCGATTCGCGATGCTTGGGCAGAATTCGGCGCGGCTGGCCTGAAAGTTATTGGGGTGAGCAAGGATACTGAACGCTCACACCAAAAATTTCAGAACAAATACTCGCTCCCCTTCCCGCTTATTGCTGATACTGAGCTGCAATTGGCAAATGCCTTTGGCGTATTCGGCGAGAAGCAATTCATGGGCCGGACTTATGATGGCATCCATCGGATGTCTTTTCTCATCGCCGCAGACGGCACCATCTTAACAAGCTACCCTAAAGTAAAACCCGAGGCACATGCCGCCCAAGTATTAGAAGACTTCTCTCTGCTAACTTCTTAATATGAACAATCAACCCAAACCACTCATCGTCATTATTGAGGACGATAACGACCTCGCCACTGTAATCGCCACCCACTTGGAATTAGCTGGCATGCAAAGCCAGATCTGTAACGAAGCCGCACACGCTACGCGTTATCTAAAAAGTAACTTTGCGAACTTACTGCTACTGGATGTGCACTTGCCCGACTCGACAGGCTTTGCCCTGATGGATGACTTACGCAAAAGTGGAATCAATACTCCGGTCATTTTTCTAACTGGAGAAAATGCTGAACTTAAAAAGGTAAAGGCCCTTGATATGGGCGGCGATGACTACATCACTAAGCCTTTTAGCTATCCCGAACTGATCGCACGTATTAATGCAGTGCTGCGTCGAGCCGAAACGATCAACGATTCGAAGATCACTCAGAATGCAACGACCACAGATGAGCCATTTTCGTTCTGCGGAGCGGAAGTCAACCCACAGCGTTTGGAAGTACAATTTCCGGATGGTGCAGCCGAAAGTATCGGCCGTAAAGAGCTCGGCATATTCTCTTATCTCGCTGCGCACCCGAACAGCGTACTGACACGCAAGAATTTAATCCACTCAGTCTGGGGGATTCATGCCGATGTACGCAGTCGATCACTCGATCAATACATCGTAAAAATCCGTGACCTCTACAAGCGCCACGACCTCACCCTCGATGCGTTCCGTACTGTGCACGGCGTTGGTTACATCTACGATATTGAGGATAGTGCCCCTGAAGTATAGCCGAATTCGAATCGATCTTCGATGGAAATTCAGTTCTGCAGGATAATGCGATACCGTTGCGCGATTATGCTGTGCAAGCGATCAGACTTAGATACGGCGGCTACGCTTTTATCCTTCTGCTCGAGAAAAGAACTCCTCGACCACATTTTTTAGAATACCTAAGGGCATCGTTCGATTAGTTCTCATCAAGTATCCACTCAGTCGCAGTCTTAGATTCTATCTCTTCTAAGGTGGTAAAGCCAAGCAAAGCTTTTTTCAACGCATCATAACGCAACGGTCGATAACCAGCACGTCGGGCTGCAACTCCTAATTGATGATCTGAAGAGTTCGCCGAAATCAGCGTGCGCATCTCCTCAGTGATTAAAGCCAACTCATGAAAAGCGATACGACCGAAATAACCAGTCTGGCGACAGTGCCCACACCCGACTCCATGATACAGGAACGGTAGATGCGCCGATTCGCAGTCATTAAAATAACGACCTAACACATCACGCTCCGGCATATACGCTTGTTTACAATTCACACAAATCCTAGCAGCGAGGCGCTGCGCCATGACCGCTAAAATTGATGGTGCCACCATGTAAGGTTCAATCCCTAACTCAATCAGACGAACCACCGCTTGGATCGCATTATTGGTATGCAGTGTCGAAAAGACTAAGTGCCCAGTCAAAGCTGCTTCAGTCGCAATTTTTGCAGTCTCAAAATCTCGAATCTCACCGACCAGCATCACATCCGGATCTTGGCGCAGTAACGAGCGCAGCAACGTCGAGAAATTTAGATCAATCTTTGCATTCACTTGTGACTGAATCACACCATCCATACGTGCCTCAATTGGGTCTTCAATCGTACAAATATTAACATCCGGCGTATTGATCTCGTGCAAGGCGGCATACAAAGTCGTCGACTTACCAGACCCTGTTGGACCCGTTACAAACACCATACCATTCGGGCTACGAATCACCTCTTTAAAAGGCTCCAAAATCGTTTGCGATATAAACATCTGATCCAACGACTGAAAATCTTTTTTGCCGGTCAGCGCTAAAATACGAAGCACGATTTTCTCGCCATAAATGGAGGGAATGACCGACACACGGAAACTCACACTTTCCGCACCCAGCGGAATCGAAAAACGACCATCCTGCGGGAAGCGGGATTCCGATATATTAAGATCACTCACGATTTTAATACGTGAATTTAGCGGCGCATGAAGCGCCGAAGCGATCTGAAAGACCTCCTGTAATCGACCATCCACACGAAACCGAATATTGGTATGCGACTCTAACGGTTCGATATGAATATCCGAGGCTCGCTCCTTAATTGCCAAATACAATATCGCATTACACAAGCCGATGATCGACTCCGACCCTCCCATTCCCTCGAGATCTTCAGGATTGAGCTTTGCTAGGATCGTGCCTTGGCTACGCTCCAACTGAGCGATCAATTCCTGCACAGATTGATCCGTACTATAATGTAGCTCGATCGCATCACGAACTTCATTACTTAAACAAAATACGGGACTAATTTGCTTACCTGAAATCGCAGCGAGACGTCGCACTAACACCTCATCATCTGGATCTGGCATCGCCACCGTAAGCCCGTCTTCTACCACATAAAGTGGCATAACATTACCCTTTCGAGCGATTTCAATTGGCAGGCTGGCAATTGCCTCGTTGCTGATAATGGTCGAAAGTGGATTTACATATGCACGCCCCAGACGATTACTCCATAAATGACAAGCCACATCCTTTGGAACCGCCTCCGATTCAATCAATGACTCCAACAAATCAAGTGAGTTCTCCTTCGCACTTGCCAGCGCGAGGCTATAGGCCTCATTTGAAATCAGAACATGCCTAGCCTCTAACTCTTCTCGGATTGTGATACTCATTTTATAGTTCTTTTGATGTGGCGCTTGTCGGCAAACATTTTACCAATTTCATTGGCATCCAAAAGTTCTCGCCGAGTATGGAGTTTACGCTCTTCCGCCACTTCGCCCAACATCTCATTGAGTGAATAACGCACGCCCTGCGCACGTGTTTTTTTAACGACGCTTGGTGTATCCTGATTATTTTCTGCTGTCATTGAATCACTCATCTTAAAAAAATATTACTCCCAAATATCATCGATCAAGGTATCCAGCTGATTTGCGATATCTTCTTTAGGCGTATCTTTGCGGATATAATAAGAAGCACCGAGCTCGACACTCTGTTCGACCGCCTGACGCGATGCCACGGAGGAAGTCACCACAACTACCGCAGTGGGATCGAACTGCATGATCTCCTCAAGTGCCTCCATGCCCTCCTTCACCGGCATATTCACGTCAAGCAGCACTAAATCAGGCTGACGCAACTTGTAGAGATCAATACCCTCTTGCCCGTTCTTCGCTTCTATAAAAGTCTTAAATCCAATCTTCTTCAAGATCAGCTTTAAATACATGCGTACGTGCGGTTCGTCATCGACAATCAATGCAGTATTAGGGCGTTTCATGCAGATTAACCTTCTGGGTGTTGCACCGCATGTCGAGAAGAAATGACTAGAAACGAGCCGACTTGACCTCCACGGACACGCTCACCTATATTCGATTTTTTCTTTTCACTGTGTTTGCGAAACTTACTCTCCTCGATGGTCTCATCGTCTTACTCTACTTTGCGGCGGTTTTAGGCATCGGGCTCTATCATGCCCGTCGCAATAAAGGCGCGGACGACTTCATCTCTGCAAGCCGACAAATGCCGTGGCTCGCAGTGCTCGGTTCAATCGTGGCGACCGAAGTCAGCGCAGCGACTTTCCTCGCCACTCCTGGTGTCGGCTTCGCCGAGAATATGAGCTACCTACAATTTGGCGTGGGCTCCTTTCTGGCGCGTATTTTCATCGCCTTCGTCTTTTTAGGTGCCTTTTACGCGGCCAAGAGTTTAACCATCTATGAATTTCTAGCTAAACGCTTTGGTAATGGAACCCGTTATACCGCGACTCTTTTTTTCATTGTCACACGACTGCTAGCCTCGGCAGTGCGCTTGATGATTGCGGCGACAGGACTCAGCCTAATTCTGGATGTGCCCTTTGCCATCTGCCTAGCAGTATTTACTTTAGTCGCGATCATCTACACTGGCGGTGGCGGTATTCGTGGAATCATCTGGACCGATGTACTGCAGGCCATCGTCTTTATTAGTTGTGGACTGGCATTGATCCTATATATCGGCCAAAACATCGGTTGGAGCACGATCAGCGAAATCGGTGCAGCCAACGGGCGTTTTGATATTTTCCGCTTCAGTCCGACCGACAGCGATGCAGGTCTGCTCGGCTGGCTCAATGATCCGAAGCTGTTTTGGATCGCAGCAGTCTTCGGCTTCATCAGCACGACTGCTGCGTTCGGCACTGATCAGGATATGACGCAACGTATGCTCACCTGCAAAGATGTCGGCGCGGCACGGCGCAGTGTCATCCTCAGTGGATTCATTTCGATCCCGATCGCGGCACTCTTTCTCTTTGTCGGCGTGGCACTGTTTGCCTTTTATCAAGTACATGTTGATGCAAGCCTACCAATGACCGTGCTCGCGGATGGCAGTAGCTCAGTGACGGCCGATAAAGTCTTTCCTTGGTTCATTGGCACGCAGCTACCCAGCGGCCTCAGAGGACTATTACTGGTGGGCGTGCTCGCCGCAGCCATGTCGAGCCTCGACTCTACGATGGGCGCGCTCAGTTCATCCGCCTTGGTCGACCTTTACCGCCCGCTCTTAAAGAAGCAAACCAGCAACCAAATCGGACTGCGTCTATCACGCATTTTCGTATCGATCTTTGGCGTGGCGCTCGCACTCACAGCATGGGCACTCAAAGATGCTACGGGCTTTCTATGGCTGACTTTCAAAATCGGCAGTATTACCTACGGTGCCATGCTCGGTGTCTTTCTGCTGGGAATTCTCACCACTCGTGGCTCTGACCGCGGCAACTGGATCTCAATGCTCAGCGGCAGCCTGATCTGCGGACTGCTCTTGGCATTGATTGAAACTGGAAATTTGGCGCTCGGTTGGACGTGGTTAATTGTGATCGGCACCGCATGGACCTTTGGAATTGGCTATTTGTGGCATGAAAAAGCCCCGCGGCCTAAATGACCAACGGGGCTTTGAATCAAGATAGTCTACTGCTTAACCTTATTGGTCAGCATACCTGCTTGCCACCAGTTACAGCGGCTGCGGCAGACTATTTTGCGCAGCAAGATTTAGCACCGTCCGCTGCAACAGCATCTTTTGCGCAGCAAGATTTGGCACCGTCCGCTGGAACAGCATCTTTTGAGCAGCAAGATTTGGCAGCAGCACTATCTTTTGCATCAGCATCGTTATGAGCAGCACAACTGCCACACGCGCTCGCTGAGATCGCACCAGCAATTAACAGAATCGGAATAAGTAGGAATTTTTTCATTTTTATTTTTATGGTTAGGATTGAAGATATATCATGAGTTCTACGTCTTGTCGAATCTTTCGATAGACTTTCTATTGGAGCCGCCTAACTTCTTCCTATTCCCATTTTTTCACACAAAGTTCGATAATTGCATGCTCCCTTGGTTTCAAAACGGTCAATTCCCCCTCTATCTCGCTCCAATGGCGCGAGTTACGGACATCGTCTTTCGACAATTTTGTAAAGAGCAAGGTGCCGATGTCATGGTCACCGAGTTCGTTCAATCCGATGCGCTCATCCGTGAAGACCCTAAACTCTGGGAAACCGTCGACTTTACCGAACAACAGCGCCCGATGGGGGTGCAAATCTTCGGTGCCAACCCGGACTCGATGGCCGACGCCGCACGGCTGCTAGCCGATCGCCTGCAACCCGACTTTATTGATATCAATTTCGGTTGTCCCGCAGATCGCGTGATCTGTATGGACGCGGGCTCCTCGATGCTGCGTAATCCAGCCAAAATCGGCAAAGTTGTCGGCGCCGTGGTGCGCGCAGTCCCCGGCACCCCCGTGACCGCTAAAATCCGCACTGGCTGGGACGACGATACCATCGTTGCCCGCGAAGTCGGCCACATCGTTGAGAGCGAAGGCGCACAAGCACTCGCCATTCACGGTCGCACTAAAATGCAAGGCTACAGCGGCGACGCCAATTGGCCACTCATCGCCGAAGTCGCGGCAGAGCTCACGATCCCCGTCATCGGCAATGGTAACATCCGCAGCGCGCACGATGTGATTCGTATCCGCGAACAAACCAACTGCGCCGGCTTGATGATCGGCCGCGCCGCACTAGGCTACCCGTGGATCTTTCGCGACATCAAGCATTACCTCGAGCACGGCGTAGTGCCCGAACCGCCGACAGTCGCCGAGCGCTGGCAAACCATTCTCGACTATACGCGCAGGCTAATGGCCCGTCCCTTTCGTCAACAAAAGCACACCGATCTGCGGTGGATGCGCCCCAAACTGATCGCACTCACCAAGAGTATGAAAAGTTCACGACAGATCCGAGGCGCACTCGGCCACGTCATTCAATATGAAGACCTCGAACGCGTCGCCGCCGAGCACATCGCACAATTCGGCACAGATATTAACATCGGCGAACAAACCTCCGCCAGCAGTCACCACCAGTGAACAAAATCCTCTTCCTCTGCATGGGCAACATTTGCCGCTCTCCCGCAGCTCACTGTGTCTTCCAACATCTAGTCGACCAAGCCGGACTCGCCGATCAATTCGAGATTGAATCCGCTGGCACCATCGGCTTTCACGTCGGCTCATCGCCTGACAAACGCATGCAGCACTCCATGCGTGCACGCAATATCCCAATCATCGGCCATTCCCGTCAACTTCAGCCCAGCGACCTTGAAGTTTACGATCTGATTCTGGCGATGGATAACGACAACCTCATCGATGCACGTGCCCTCGATCCCTCCGGTAAACTGCATCACAAAGTCCAGCTCTTCTGTGACTATTGCACCGCGCATAGCCAAACCGAAGTACCTGATCCGTATTACGGCGGTGACCGTGGCTTCGAACACGTGCTCGACCTAATCGAAGATGGCTGCGCGAATTTGCTTAAAAAGTTAAGTGCCGATTAATATCCCGCGCGTAGCCGCCATTTGCGCCGCTGCCGAATCGCTTGACAGGCTCGCCAAGCACTGGAAGATCATTTTTTTCTAACACCACAAATACTTATGGCATCTCCTACAG
Organism: Puniceicoccaceae bacterium; assembly: GCA_017854655.1. Taxonomy (GTDB): domain Bacteria; phylum Verrucomicrobiota; class Verrucomicrobiia; order Opitutales; family Coraliomargaritaceae; genus Lentimonas. The sequence continues at coordinate 32,405 of JAFMHF010000014.1, forward strand.
ACGTTCGCAAAGGCAAGGTCCTCAACTACCAAGGCACTCCGCACCTGGTTCTCGACGTGCAGCATCGCACACAAGGCCGCCAGGCTGGCTTCATGCAAGTCACCATGCGCAACCTGAGTTCTGGATCCAGCACCAACACCAAGATCCGCACCACGGACTCCGTCGAGATTATGCACACCGATATGGTGAAGCTTGAGTATAGTTACGTCGATGGCGACGGCTACCACTTCATGGATCCCGAAACCTTCGAAGATATTATCCTCGATACCTCTCTAGTCGAAGACTCAAAGGAGTTCCTCGTCGAAACTCAGGTATACAGCATTCTTCACGTCAACGACAAGCCGATCCAAATCGAGCTGCCAGCGTCGATCGAAATGAAGGTCATCGAATCCGCCGAAGGCATTAAAGGTGACACCGCCAGCAACGTGCAAAAGCCAGCTACACTCGAAACTGGCCTCGTCGTGCAAGTGCCCCTGTTCGTCAAAGAAGGCGACGTGCTCAAGATCAGCACCTCTGATAAGTCCTACATGGGCCGCGCGTAGACGCCCCAGAACGACAGCATTTTAAACAATAAAACGGCGGACGCTTTACGTGTCCGCCGTTTTTTTGTGTGAATCAATCTTAGGCTGGCCTCCGTCGTAAGACGGAGGTGCGTCAGAGTTAGCCAATGCTCCCCCGTCTGACGACGGAGGCCACGCATTAGTGAATCGAAGTCACTGCCCAAGGGATCGTCTCGCCGGCACGATACGGCACCACATCACCATAGCTTTCTGGCACAAGCATGCCAACTTTCTCCAGCTTCACGGTTTTCGATAGCGGCGTAAAATCATGAATGCGCTGAGCATTGCCACTGACAAATGCCTGCAAATTATCCAACGCACCGTGCTCCTCAAATAGCTCGACCAGTGTCGGCAAACAAACCGGCGCGGTGAAGAGACCCGCCGCACAGCCGCAGCACTCCTTCTTGGAGATTGGGTGTGGCGCGGAATCGCTGCCAAACATCAATTTAGGATGAGCTTGCAAAGCGGCCGCCAACAACGCTTCGCGATCCTCCGGACGCTTCGCGATCGGCTTGCAGAACAAGTGCGGCTGCAACATGCCGCCCGCCACATCGTTCAGTGTAATGATTAGGTGGTGCAGCGTGACCGTGGCATATAGATTCTCGTAGCGATCCAGCATCTCGACCGCGTCACGGGTCGTGATATGCTCCATCGTGATCTTCAGTTTGGGAAATTTCTGCGCGAGATACTCATAACTGGCGAGAAACTCCTTCTCGCGATCCATCACGAAGCCATGTGTCTCGCCGTGGATCATCAACGGAATCCCCATTTCTTCCATTAACTTGAACGTGCCCTCGACTGCACTGAGCTCTTTGACGCCTGCTTCGCTATTGGTGGTCGCACCTGCCGGATAGAGCTTGATGCCAAAGATGTGTTCACGCGCGGCGGCTAGCTCGGCCTCACTGTAATTGCGAAAAAACAACATCATCAACGGGTCAAAGGTCGTGTCGCCCTTAGCCACATTGATCTGATCACGATACACTTGCAGGCGTTCCAAATTATCAACCGGTGGCACCAGATTCGGCATAATGATCGCTCCGGAAAAATGTTCCGCGGTGAGCGGCGTCACGCGCTCCATCATTGCCCCCTCGCGGAGGTGCAAGTGCATATCAAGTGGTGAATCAAAAACAAATTCCATACCAGTACGCTACGCCGCCCCACCCTCAGCTGCAAAGCATAAAGCGACCGAGAGCGTGAAGAAATCATTCCTGGCACTCGAACCATTCGATCGCGGGAGTAAACCCGCTCGCTACGCTCTTAGCTATCATTCGTAGCGACTGGCTTATGCCAGCAGTCATTCAAGTAAAAATACTCGATTCACACCCACTTCTCTTCACAGCAAAAGGATCCCGTTTGTCATTTATTTTTCCAAGATACTGCACATCAACTCGACCGCTTTCGCGCGATGGCTGAGCTGGCTCTTCACCGTATCACCGAGTTGCGCGAAGCTTTCACTATAGCCATTCGGAATAAAGATCGGGTCATAACCGAAGCCGCCGTCGCCATGGACTTCGGTATCGATGCGACCTTCGCAACATCCATCATAATGCGTGATGTAGCCATCATGGTCGATCACACACAACACACAGCGGAAGCGTGCAGTGCGCTTGGCCTTCGGCACATCCTTCAACGCGTCGAGCAGTTTCACTACATTGTCTTGGTCGCTCGCGTCCACCCCGGCGTAACGTGCAGAATAGATCCCTGGCACCCCGTCGAGTGCATCCACTTCAAGACCGGAGTCGTCCGCCATCACCCAAGCATCTGCAGGCGCCAGCTTGCGCAGCGCCTCGGCTTTGATTTGCGCATTCGCGGCAAAGGTCGAACCGTTCTCATCTACATCTGGCATGCCGCCACAGGCTTTTGCAGAAACCACTTCGAATTCGAGCCCCTTGAGTAGTAGTACGAATTCTTCGACCTTGTGAGCGTTGCCAGTGGCGATAATGAGAGAATGTTGGGTCATAATTGTAGTTCGTAATTTTAAAGCTGTAGTTTTGTGGAGGGCAACGCTCCGTCGTTGCCGCCGATCAGAGAGAGCGAAACCTACGCATGGCAATGACGGAGCATTGCCCTCCAAGTTTTTTGATTATTCTAAGCACTACTAAAAACTGCCGCGGGTGAGAATATCTTCCCCTAAAATTGCGTGACGCACATGATTGAGCTGCAGCGCGTCGCGCATCGACTGCGTATCGCGCGCACTACCGATACCCGGGGTCGCGCAATCGCTCATAAACTTCGGCGCTTGATAAATAAAGGCATAATCGACCAGCTGCCGTTCCAGTAAACTGGAGGCCAGCGTCGGCCCAGTCTCGACATACACGCCGCAGATTTCCTCCTCTGCGCAACGCTTACGAAAAGCCTCCCAATCTAAATGCCCATCGACTTCTGGCAATTCCCAGACGCTCACGCCATGAGCAGTGAGTTGACCGCGCAGATCAACATCCGCTGCCGGGCCACACAGCACAGTCGTGCGCCCCTTGTGCGCGTCGGTATACAGCTGCGGCCAGCGCGTTTCACGCACAGTGCGCAAACTCCGATCAAATACAAAACGCCGCGGACACCAGGTCGACTCGCCAATCCGGCTCGTCAGGCTCGGGTCATCGCGCAGCACCGTATTCGCTCCCACTGCGATCGCCGGAAAATAGCGCCGCCAACGCATCACATCCGCCCGTGCCGCCTCCCCCGTCACCCATTGCGAGTGCCCCGAAGCCGCCGCAAATTTACCGTCCAATGTAAGCGCCATCTTCGCCGCGATCAACGGACGATGACTCACAATCCAATGGTTGAAAATTAAATTCAGATCAGTGCAATCCTGCGCCAGCAGCCCTTCGACCACATCGACGCCCGCTGCGCGTAACAGCGCGAGCCCTTGTCCGGCATGGTCTGGGTTCGGATCGACTGCGCCGACGACCACATTCCGTAAGCCCGATTCAATAATCGCAGTCGTGCAAGCGCCCGTACGACCGCAGCTGCTGCAAGGCTCTAAAGTCACATAAATCGTCGCACCTTCGGCCGGCTTACGTCCCAGCGCTTGCAGTGCTTCGATCTCAGCGTGCGGTTGCCCCGCCGCATGATGCCAGCCTTCAGCCACGATCTGCCCCCGCTCGACGATCACCGCACCGACCATTGGGTTCGGGTGCGTTTGCCCCCAAGCTCGCTGCGCTAATTTAAGCGCATGCGCCATAAAGGCTTGGTGCGACTGGTCAGCTGAACTCATACGCGCACAAATGGATTACCGCCTTTTTCTTGGGCGACCGAGGTATTTGGGCCATGCCCTGGATAGATAACCGTCGCATCCGGCAGCGTATAAACCTGTGTTTTGATCGATTGCTCGAGCACTGAGAAGTCGCCGCCTGGGAAATCGTAACGCCCGACGCTCCCAGCAAAAATTACATCGCCAACGATCGCCGCCTGTGCGCTAGCCACATAGACTAAGATATTACCTGGGCAATGGCCGGGCACGTGACGGATCTCCAACTGGTCGCCCAGTAGATCGAGCGTATCGCCCGCTTTGATCCAGTGCTCAATCGGCACAGGCAACAACTCCAGCCCTGGAATCGCATAGCTCGCCATTTTCGAAGGAGCCGCAAACATTTCAGTGTCGGCCAGATGCCCATAGGTCGGAATCCCCGCTGCGGCAAACTTGTGGCCATCCAAAATATGATCCCAGTGTCCATGTGTTAAAATCAGCGCCACAATCTGGCAGCCATGCTGCTGCGCAACTTGCA
>JAFMHF010000015.1 GCA_017854655.1 Puniceicoccaceae bacterium
CTGTCTCCAACCACCCCGAGGAGTCCGACGAGTGCATATAAATGTCACTTCCCCGTCGGTTTCAGACTTCAGCCAATAAGGAAGATTGGTCACTCCTACTCTTAAGCGTAACGAGGCCGAATTTGTCAGTTGCCCAAAGGGCACCCACGTCTCACCCTTCAGTTGAGTTGTCGCACGAAGACAGTGCCAAAGCAGGGAAATTGGCACAAAAAAAGGGCCACACTCCCTAAAGTGCGGCCCTTACCTATGTTATCCTAATTGGAATTAGAAATTATAAAATAGCTCCACAGATCCTCACCGTAGGACCAGCCCTCGCGGACGGGATCCTTTAGGTATTGATTGAGCTCCGGACGATTGGTGATCTGCATGGTTTTCGCATCCCATTCGATACGTCCGCCAAAACGAGCGGCCAAGGCTCCGAGTAGCATGACTTCTGTAAAGCGGCTCGCCTCCTCAAAGTTGCAGCCAGGCTCAGGCCCCTCGGCTTTGATTGCGCGAGTCCATTCTACAAAGGGCCCACCTTTCACGCGCGGATATTTCTCATCCGGATAGCCCTGCTCCTTAAAGGCCTTCATTTCGTCACGATTCGCCAAGCGCGGATTGCTGGAACGATTATCGGTGAAACTGATCGTCTTCTCGCCGAAAAAAAAACTGCCGCCCTTGAGTAGTTCGTCACCCCATGTTCAGTTGTCAGGCTTACTAAAGCCTAGGCAATCAAGGCATCGAGTAAGGCGCGCAACTTCAACTCGGTCTCGCGGGTTTCTTTGTCTGGATCCGAGCCCTCGACGATGCCAGCGCCTGCATACAAGTTGGCCGTAGTGCCTTCGATCAGAGCCGAACGAATGCCAACGATCATCTCGCCCTCATTGAGGTGATTAAACCAACCGATCACTCCAGAATAAAGACCCCGATCTAGCTGTTCCAAGTCATGTATCCGCGCCATTGCTTTTTCGCGTGGCGTCCCTCCGACGGCCGGCGTCGGGTGCATCTCTTGCAAAATATTAAGCAGGTGCACATCGCCGCCCACTTCCGCTTCAATCGCAGTTTGTAGGTGCTGTACATTAGCCAAAGGTAACAAGCGTGGCGCAGAGTCCGCATGCCCGTTGACTCCGACGGCCTTTAAGCGACGTAGAATCGAATCGCGCACACAGGCGTGTTCATGTAAATCCTTATTGCTGTCCAATAAGTCTCGGGCGAGCTTGGCATCCTCACCGGCAGTCTCACCGCGTGGCGCCGACCCAGCAATCGCCTCGGTCAAAAGCTTACCTTCGCGAATGCGCAATAAACGCTCCGGCGTGGCGCCGATAAAGCTGCGCCCATCTCCGCCGCCAAACGAAAAGGTAAAACATCCGGCAAACCTTTCACGCAAGCAGTTTAAGGCATGTAGCGGCTGCCACGGCTCATTGGCCTGCAACTTAATTCCACGCGCCAGCACGATCTTCTCATACGCCCCATCAGCAATCTCTTGCAGCGCTTCAGTCACCGCTCGTGGATATACATCTGGCGCCAACTCTGAGCGTTGCACCGCAGTCGGCTTTACCGCAGGCGGGGTTTCGACAGGAGTCGTGGAATAATCAAACATTGAAAACTTTTGATACGCGCCCCACACCCGAGCCACCAGTTGATCAAGGTCTGCGTCGGGATCGATGCGAATATTCGCCACTGCGCCATATTTCCCTTTGACGCGCGAGACCTGCCAACGCGGCAGGAAAATTGTTGCCGGCGCAAAGGCGCTGCCCTCAGGCACCGTGTCATTAAAAGTAAATGCAGTAAAGAAATGCGGCCCAGTAAACGGTTCATTCAGATCCCCGACCACGATCGTATTATCCATGATCTCATCTGCAAAGGCCTGCGCCTGAGCGAAACGATCCACTCCAGTAAACGTCGCCTCGGCGACCGCCTCCGCGCCGGCCAGCGCCTCCTCATCAGCTGCACGCTCGATATAAAAATGCAACTCACTCGGTTCGTAGATCGATTCTAATACTGCCAACGGCGCAATATGCTTAACCGCCAACGAAATACTCGCGATTTGAAAATGCTGCTTGGCACGCGCCGTCTCCCGACAACCCTCCAAAAAAACACGCAACGCGTCTTGGTCGCGCTCTGGAAGCATACTGGAAGGTATAATTTGCATAGTTGCTAAGTAGTAGAGAAACCAACGATCAGGCTGCAATCAAAATGGACAGAATGGCATGATCAAATTAAACAAACAAGGAATCGGCCTGTGAACTTAGAGCAACCCCATGAATGCCTTTGTGATTAAATTCAATAATTTCGAAAGGATGACGATGATTGCTCATTTTCACTTTGCCCTCTGCCGCATTATTCTAGATTCAATAGGTAGAAGTGCTGAGCCAGCAACTCACTACCCACTTGCTTCGCTATCCACGGCAGACCTCCGATTAGCTGCTAACTCTATTTTTAATGACCGATTTTTACGACACCGAATCCAGCGCCTTAGCGCCAATCGACTTTCGCGCTGAACTCAACGACGAGCAATACGCCGCCGTCACCGCCGAACCAGGCCCCGCGCTCGTCCTCGCTGGTGCGGGCTCGGGCAAGACACGCACTTTAACCTATCGTGTCGCCTACCTGATACACCAAGGCATCAAACCTTACGAAATCCTGCTGCTCACCTTTACCAATAAATCCGCCAAGGAAATGTTGGAACGTGTGGAAGACCTGACCGGCGTCAAAAAACACCAGCTCTGGGGCGGCACCTTCCACAGCATCGCGCAGCGCATCCTCCGCGTGCATGGCGAGGCAGTCGGCCTCCAGCGCAACTACACCATCCTTGACCAGAGCGAGTCAGAGAGCCTGCTGAAAAATGCGATCAACACGGTCGACCCCACATTCATCAAAGGTAAGAACAACCCTAAGCCGAAGGTGGTGCACAACATGATCAGCTATGCGCGCAACACCTGCCGCAGCGTGCTGGAAGAAGCTGACGACCACTATCCTTTCCTCGAGGGTATGGCGCAAAAGATTGCCGACATCTATAAGGTCTACAGCAAAACCAAGCTAGAGCATCAGGTTGTCGACTACGATGATCTGCTCGAATACTTGCTCAAACTCTTGCGCGAGCACCCCGAGGTAGCGGCGCAATATCAGCAACGCTTCAAGCACATTTTGGTCGACGAATTTCAAGACACCAACCGCCTGCAATCCGAGATTGTCGATATCCTCGGCGTGCACCACCAGATCATGGCGGTGGGTGACGATGCGCAATGCATCTACACGTGGCGCGGTGCGGATTTTGACAACATCATGCGGTTCACCGAGCGCCACCCCGGCGCAACGATTCATAAGATCGAGACGAACTACCGCAGCTCTCCGCAAATTCTCGAATTTGCCAACGCCGTGCTCGCCGCACAACCAGCCGGCATGGGCTACTCCAAAGAGCTGCGCCCCGTGCGCCCCGATGGAGAGAAGCCCTATTTCACACCCGTCATGGATGCGCGTGGCCAAGCCAATTTCATCATCCAGCGCATCGAAGGCCTAATCGACGAAGGCCGTGACCTCTCCGAGGTCGCGGTGCTCTACCGCGCCCACTATCAAGCGATGGATCTGCAGATGGAGCTGACGCGCCGTGGTATCGATTATCAAATCACTAGTGGCGTGCGCTTTTTTGAACAATCCCACATCCGCGACTTCTCCGCACAGCTGCGCTTCGCCTCGAACCCTGCCGACGTCTCTGCGTTTGCACGCTTCACATGCCTACTGCCCAAAGTCGGCCCCAAGACCGCAGAGCGCATCCATGCGTTCACCAAGAAACTTGCAGAGAAGGAAGAGAAAGATTTCTGTGAAGTCCTCACCTCTGAGGCGGTGCTGAAAAAAGTGCCCAACGACGCCAAAGAAGAATGGCCGTCCTTGGCCGAAACACTTCGCGAAGTGTCCGTGGCACTGACAAGTGAAACGCCGGAAGCGATCGTGCAACTTGGCCTCGACGGCTGGTATAGCTCCTTCATTCGCGAGATCTATCCGAACTGGACCGAACGCGCCGACGACTTGCAGAGCTTGATCAGTTTCGCCAGCCGCTTCGACACGATGGAAGAACTGCTCTCGCAGCTCGTGCTGCTCGCTTCTGAAAGTAACGAGCGCGACTCAACTGAAGCCTTAAACTGCTTACGCCTAACCACGATTCACCAAGCGAAGGGCCTAGAGTTTCCGATCGTATTTGTCATCGGACTCGCCGATGGACTGTTTCCACTCAAGCGCACCATCGATGATGGCGACCTGGAAGAAGAGCGCCGTCTATTCTACGTAGCCGTCACCCGTGCGATGGAAGAGCTCTACCTGTCCTACCCGATGCTCAATCAACAAGGCAATACGGTAATACGCCTCAACCCGAGCCGCTTTGTGCAAGAAGTCGATGTCAGCCGTTACGAGACCTTACGCGTTGCACCGACACGAAGTTGGTAGAGGTTAGCTCGATTAATGTATTTGAGACAATCGAAACGATGCAGTTTGCATCTGATCGATCGTGTGTGGGCGCGAAAAAATAAGGTTCATAGCGAGGGTAAAGGAGGGAGGGCGACTCGCCCTCCTTTGCAGCAATGTGGGCGAGTCGCCCACACTCCTATCGCGGCAATGGCACCAACAAGCCCCCCTGAGCAGCAGAGTTTGATGGCAATCCCCTACGCCTCAGAATCAAGCAGGATCTTATATTCGACGGAGTCCACCAGCGCGCGCCATGTGGCTTCGATGATGTTATCACTGGCGCCAACAGTACCCCAAGTCGCTTCGCCATCAGTGGACTCGATCAGTACACGAGTGATCGCATCGCTACCCTGCTCAGTTTCGAGAATACGCACCTTATAGTCAATCAGTTCAACGGCCATGATCTCTGGGAACACGGGCGCAATCGCTTTACGCAAGGCATGGTCAAGCGCGCCGACAGGGCCATTGGCCTCGGCCACGGTATGATGCACTTGGTCGCCAATCTTGACCTGCACAGTTGCTTCTGAAACGACGCGACCTGAAGACTCCTGGTGACTCACCATCACACGATAGCCAACAAGCTCAAAATCAGGCTGTTTGCCCTTCAGAAAACGACTCAGCAGTAATTTGAAAGATGCATCGGCGGCTTCGTATTCATAGCCTTTAAATTCTAGCTCTTTCAACTCACCAAGGAATTCCTTCAACTGCGGCGAACGCGGGTCGAGATCGACTCCAATTTCCTTGGCCTTCATCATCACACTACTACGGCCGGACATATCGGAAACCAGTACCCGTGTGCGATTGCCGACCAGCTCTGGCGCAATGTGCTCGTAGCTGTGTTTTACTTTGGCGGCAGCATCGGCATGCACCCCACCCTTATGCGCAAAGGAACTCGTACCGACAAATGGCAATGTCGAATCCGATGCACGGTTGGCCATCTCATCGACAAACAACGAAAGATCACGCAGTTTATTCAAGTTAGGTGCGCAGTTCAGGTCCGCATCCATCTTCAAGATCAAATTCGGGATAATGGCACTGAGATTGGCATTACCGTTACGTTCACCGAAACCATTCATTGTGCCCTGTACCAGCGTTGCGCCTGATTCGATTCCTGCGAGCGACAATGCGACCCCGAGGCCTGAATCATTATGGCAATGCATGCCAACAGACGTATGCGGGAAATGTGCCACGACCTTACTAACAATTGCTTGCATCTGACTGACAAGCTGGCCGCCATTGGTATCGCAAAGTGTCAAGTTGATCGCACCGCCACGTTGCGCGGCTTCAAGTGTCTGGATCGCGTATTCTGGGTTGTCGCAATAGCCATCGAAAAAGTGCTCCGCATCATAGATCACTTCGCGACCATTATCAGTCAGGAAGCGTACCGATTCTTCGATCATCTTAAGATTCTCTTCGGCAGTCGTGCGGATGATCTCCGTGACATGCAGCAACCAAGTCTTACCAAAAATGGTGACTACCGGGGTATCCGCATCAAGTAAGAGCTGCAGCTGCGGATCTTCCTCAGCCTTAAGACTAGCGCGACGAGTAGAACCAAAAGCAGCGATCTTGGCATGCTCCAAGTTCAGCTTCTTTGCTTCGTCGAAAAACGCCATATCGCGCGGGTTCGAACCCGGCCAGCCGCCTTCAATATAATCAATCCCAAACTGGTCCAGCTTCTCAGCGACGCGGATTTTAGCCGCGACGGTAAAAGAGACTCCTTCGCCTTGGGTGCCATCGCGTAGGGTTGTGTCGTAGATTTTGAGTGCTGGTGTCATCAGTGGAAACGATTTGAAAAACCGACGAAAACAAAGGCTTAGGGGGTCTGGGGCAAACCTAAACGGCAGCAGAGCAGTCAGATGCCGTGCCAAAACTTACTGCACACGTCGAATATTGATGAGTCAAGTATGCCGTCGACGTGGTAAGCCGTGCGGCTACGAGCGCTGGAGATAGACCACTTGTGTCTGCATAAATTCATACAGTCCGTGCTTACCATCCGCACCTCCGATGCCCGACTTGCGCCAACCCGCGTGGTAGCCCTGCATGGCCTCAAAGTGCTCACGGTTAATATACGTTTCGCCGAAATTGAGTGCTTCGACCAAATTCATCGCCTCATTGATGTCATTCGAGAACACCGAGGATGTAAGTCCGTATTCCGTGTCGTTGGCCATGGCGATCGCTTCCTCGATTTCATCAAAGATCACCACCGGGATAACTGGGCCAAAGATTTCCTGAGTCACAATGTCCATCTGCTGAGTGCACGCGCCAACGACCGTCGGCTCGAAATAGTAGCCAGATTCATCCGCACCGCGCTGACCGCCGCACAAAATTTGCGCACCATCGTCCACTGCGCTAGCCAGCAAGCTCACAATCTTATCGAAACCAGCTTTATTGATCATTGGTCCATAATCGACTGTCTCGTCTTGCAACGGGTTGCCAAAACGTGCGGCCTGCATCTTCTCGATCAACTTCGCAGTAAAAGCTTCAGCCACACTGCGTTGCACATAGATACGCTCGGCGCAATTACACACCTGTCCGCTATTGATGACACGAGAGGCCTGAATCGCAGTCGCCGCGAGGTCAAGGTCCGCATTGGCAGTGACAATCGCTGGTGCTTTGCCGCCAAGCTCCAAATTGACACGCGTAATGTGCTGCGCGGCAGTCGCCATGATGCGCGAACCGGTGTCCACACTCCCAGTAAAGCTGATCATGCCGATCTTCGGACTCTCGGTTAATACGCGGCCCGCAGTCGCTCCATAACCTGAGATGAGATTGACGAGGCCTGCTGGAATATCGGTCTGCGCTAGGATTTTACAAAATTCAAAGGCGTTGTTGGGTGTCTCCTCACTCGGCTTGAGCACGATCGCATTGCCCGTAATTAATGCAGGGGCCAATTTGCGAGCGATCAGGAAAAAAGGGAAATTCCACGGCAAGATGCCCGCCACCACGCCAATCGGCTTGTGAAACAGGAAGATATTCTCCTTCGGCCGATCGCTCTCGATGATCTCACCTTCGATTCGGCGTCCCCACTCGGCCATGTAGTCGAGATAATCGGCGGTAAAGTTCACCTCCACACGAGCCAGCCCGAGTGTTTTGCCCTGCTCCTCAGTGATGACACGGGCCAGAGGCTCGACTTGTTCACGAATTTTATCCGCGAGCACATGCAAATGCTTTCCCCGGGTAACAGCTGGCAGAGCCGCCCACGCTGGTTGAGCGGCTTCTGCGGCAGCAATCGCGGCCTCGACCTGCTCGGGCGAACTGTCAGGGATCGTCGAAATCGCAGCGCCTGTGGCGGGGTTGATCACGGTGATCGTATTTGAGTGAGGGGATTCGACAAATTGACCGTTAATGTAGTTGGAGTAATGGATCATGCTGAAAACATCTTTAGAGATTCCACTCAGTTCAATCAGAAAGTCTAATCCGATTAATTTAACGTCATAACGATATAACCTGCGAATACCCTGTTTTCTTGCCTTGCAGTATTCAAAATCAGCCCTAATCTCCGCCTCTTTTTTGGAATTTCGTGGGCGATACTCGCGTATACACAGCCCTCAATTTTAAGTAGTAAACACAATCTCTAAACACATCAGATCAGATCATGACCGACCTATCAAAATACAGAAATATTGGTATCTTCGCACACGTTGACGCCGGAAAAACAACGACAACCGAGCGTATTTTGAAGCTCACTGGTAAAATCCACAAGTTGGGCGAAGTGCACGATGGTGCTGCAACCACTGACTTCATGGAACAAGAGCAAGAACGTGGTATCACGATTCAGTCTGCTGCGACTACTTGTTTCTGGGACGGTCACCGTTTCAACATCATCGATACACCTGGGCACGTTGACTTTACCGTTGAAGTGTACCGCTCATTAAAGGTGCTCGACGGCGGCGTCGGTGTTTTCTGTGGTTCTGGTGGTGTTGAGCCTCAATCCGAAACCAACTGGCGCTACGCCAATGATTCTAAGGTCGCTCGTTTGATTTACGTCAACAAGCTCGACCGTGTCGGTGCTGACTACTACAAGGTCATTGACCAAGTCAAAAACATCCTCGGCGCTAAGCCACTCGTCATGGTGCTTCCCATCGGCATCGAGAGCGATCTCTCTGGTGTGGTTGACCTCCTCACACGTAAGGCATGGGTATGGGACAACTCCGGTGACCCCATGGCATACGAAATCCAAGACGTGCCTGCGGACATGGTCGACAAGGTCGAAGAATACCGCGCTGCTCTTATCGAAACTGCTGTTGAGCAAGACGACGACGCAATGGAAGCTTACCTCGAAGGTAATGAGCCAGAGATGTCTGTCATCAAAGCATGCATCCGCAAGGGCACCATCGCTCTGGATTTCTTCCCAACATTCTGTGGTTCTGCGTTTAAGAACAAGGGTGTGCAAAACGTCCTTAACGGCGTCATCGATTATCTTCCGAGCCCAACTGAAGTGCCTGCTCAACCTGAAGTAGATGCTGAAGGTGTTGAAACGGGTGAATTCGCGATCGTTGATGCTGAAAAGCCACTCCGTGCACTTGCATTCAAGATCATGGATGACAAATACGGCGCGTTGACTTTCACACGCATCTACTCCGGTAAGATCTCCAAGGGCACTAGCGTCCTTAACACTTTTACAGGTAAGACAGAACGTATCGGTCGTATCATCGAAATGCACGCTGACGAGCGTAACGAAGTCGATTCCGCTCAGGCGGGTGACATCGTCGCCCTGCTCGGCATGAAGTCAGTGCAGACAGGTCACACTCTCTGTGATCCTAAATTCCCAGCGACTCTCGAGCCGATGGTATTCCCTCAGCCTGTTATCTCCATCGCAATTAAGCCGAAGGACCAAGCTAACTCTGAGAAGATGGGCACAGCGATTGGTAAGATGGTTGCAGAAGATCCTACTTTCATCGTCGAAACTGACGAAGATTCCGGCGAAACCATCCTGCATGGCATGGGCGAGCTTCACCTCGACATTAAGGTCGACATCTTGAAGCGCACCTACGGCGTTGAAGCGATCATTGGTAAGCCACAGGTTGCTTACCGCGAGAGCATCACTCAAACAATCGAAGACAGCTACGTTCACAAGAAGCAGTCTGGTGGTTCTGGTCAGTTCGCGAAGATCCTCTTCACGCTCGAACCACTCGAGCCAGGTGAAGGCTTCCAGTTCGAATCCAAGGTTGTTGGTGGTAACGTTCCACGTGAATTCTGGCCAGCAGTTGAGAAGGGCTTCAAGTTCTCCAAGGAAAAAGGTGTTCTCGCCGGCTACCCTTGCTTGGACTTTAAGGTCACGCTGACAGATGGTGCGTTCCACGCAGTTGACTCCTCTGCAGTTGCTTTCGAAACCGCTGCCAAAGCTGCGTATCGTCAGTCCCTGCCAAAGGCAGGTCCACAGATTCTTGAGCCAGTCATGAAACTCGACGTGTTCTGCACAGAGGACAAAATGGGTGACGTTATTGGTGACTTGAATCGCCGCCGCGGCATGATCAAGACCCAAGAGCCAGCACCTAACTCAGGTGTTCGTATCAAGGCAGATGCTCCTTTGAGCGAGATGTTCGGTTACATCGGTGCACTTCGCACAATGACATCTGGTCGCGGTCAGTTCTCCATGGAGTTCTCGCACTACGCAGCATGTCCGAAAAATGTAGCGGAAGTCGTGATTAAGGAAGCGCTTGAGCGCGAAGAAGCGAAACGCAAATAAGCGCCTAGCAACACACTTCTAACAAAAGTCCCCGACTCGAAAGAGCGGGGACTTTTTTGTTGCTGCCGCTAAACAGCGGTGCAGTTAGTTAACAAAAAATAAGAGCTCGAAAGGCAACTCCGTCACTCGCCCGACGAGGACAATACATAGCCGAAAGGCAACGGTTACAAAAAGCGATCCGCGCGTAGCAAACCAATGGCACCACTCGCTTGCTCGTCCGCTCACCACCCACGAGCTGTCATTTTGCGGAATAAAAATGGGGTGGCTAACGGGATTGCCGTGCCTTCTTCATGCTTTTCAAGACGGGACGTTCGTCCCTAAAAGCACTACGTCAAACCCGCTGATTCGCGGGTTCAAATCCCGCCGCATGCATTTTACTGCGTAAAAATGGGGTGGCTAACGGGATTCGAACCCGCGACCCCCGGCACCACAAGCCGGTGCTCTAACCAACTGAGCTATAGCCACCATCTGGAGAAATGTACAGTGCGCACATCCCTAAAGAAGAGCCGATATGCTCTTCCTGATCGTCCACTTGTCAATAGTCCTTTGGCGGAATTTTATCTTTTTTTCAGTGGACTGAAAATCTGGTCTACATGGGCCTAGATAGCCACCCTAGTTCCTGCCAACAGAGTCGGTATTTGCTAAGGATTCCTAGCTCTATCACGAATCATCCTACCCTGATTACACCTCTAGGATGCCAGCCGAAACTCCGTCCCACAGAGAATTGAACCGGACCATCTGCAGTGGCAACCCGCGGGATAACGCTGATCGTGTAAGGTGTTGCTCGCGACAGTCGATTGCGGCTTAGGCGAGCAAGCGCGACCACTAGATTCGTGCCATTGATCCTGAGCTCTAACACCGCTCCTGCTGAACTCACTGTGCCAATGCTTATAATTAAATGCCTGTGAGCGCTTACGTGCACTTGCCAGCAATCCGAAGAATACCCATAAAGTCTCAAGTTGCTCAAACAAAGGAGCTGAATCAAAAATATTTTTATATGAAAACGGTACTCTTCGACTTAGACGGCACACTGATAGACCATTTTACCACAATTCATCGTTGCGTCGTATTTACACAGCAGCAGCTCGAGTTGCCAGAGTCAGACTATGACACCGTGCGAGCGACTGTTGGTGGCTCTGCGCCAGTGACACTTAGCAAATTGCTGGGTGAAGCATACGTCGATACCGCGCTACCGATATTCCAAAATCACTTCGAGCAAATCATGTTTGAAGACCTGATCGCACTACCAGGATCTAATTGGATACTAAATAAACTGAAGCAACGCGGCTACCAACTCGCAGTTTTCACCAATAAAAATGGCAATCAATCGCGCACAATTTTAGACTTTTTAGATCAGGCACAATACCTAGATGCGATCATCGGCACCGGAGACACCCCTTACCGCAAGCCTGATCCAGAGTTCACTGCTCATGCACTCGAATGCTTAACAGCGTCCGCCAAAGATACCATTCTCATCGGCGACTCGCCCTTTGACTTCGCCGCCGCAGAAGCGGGCCAGCTCAAAACGTACCTCGTCGCAACAGGCAGTCACAGCAAAACTGAATTGGCTGCGGCAACACAGCCAGCCGGCATCTACGCCGACCTCTACGAGCTGGGAGCCGCACTTTTCGATCTCACACCCGAAACCGCTAAAGTTTAAATGCCACGCACTCCGACACTCCCACGACCAAAGGCAATCCTTTGGGATATGGACGGCACCTTGATCGACCAAACTGCTGCGATCATTCGCGCTTACGGCGACGTCATCCAATCAATGGGCGGCGGCATCCCTGACCCTGAGGTAATACGCCGTAGCCTCGGTGGGCCGATGGCATCAACCATGGCGCTGTTTATTGATGACGCAGGCTTAGACGAAGCTTCCAAGCGCTTTCGGCTACGCTTCCCAGAGATTATGTTCGATGGTTTGATTATCTTAGCCGGCGGACTGGAGCTAATCGAAAGCGCCCATAAGGCACATATCGCGCAAGTCATCTTCACCAATAAGCACGGTGACACTGCTCGCAAAGTCAGCAAATATGCCGGTTTCTCCAAATACATCCCCATCTGCATCGGCAACACTGATACGGAATGGCACAAGCCAGAGGTAAAACTGACGCGCTATGTATTGGAGCAAATTAACGCCACGGCTGAAGGTGCTTGCATGATAGGCGACTCACCAACTGATATCAAAACCGCACATAATGCTGGGCTCCCCTGCTACTGCATCGCCACCGGCGCACATAGCACCGCCGAGATGTTAGCGGCTGGAGCTGACGCAGCCTTCAACAGTCTGGTCGAACTCAAAGCAGCCTTCGGCTTGTAGCACAAGTCGAGTTAGCTCAATCGACACGGGGAGCAGTCTCGATTTTCTCTTTAATAGAAGCGATTGAGTTAGCCTTTAGATAACCGCGAAACGCCATCGTCGGCATCACCAGTGAGCGTCGCCCAAGGATTGATCCAGGATTCAACACTGAGTTGCAACCCACCTCCGCGGCATCACCGACGAGTGCCCCGAGTTTACGCAGGCCAGAGCCACAGCGTGAACCATCTGGCAACTGCACAGGCACCTCGGATTGATCTAAACGTAGGTTCGAACACGTCACTCCAGCGGCCAAGTGCACTTTATTACCAAGCACACTGTCACCGACATAACTAAAATGGGGCACTTGCACGTCATCCAGGAGCAGGCAGTTTTTAAATTCACAAGAGTTACCCAGCACACAATTCGCACCAGCAATCACGAAGCCACGAATATAAACGCCTGGTCGCAACTCACAGCCTTCGCCTATATAAGCGGGGCCAGTGATCGAACCAAATGACGGTAATTTAACTGATGGATGAATGAAAACCTGTCCTTCGACATGTAGCCCGGGGGGAATCTCATCTCTAAGCGATTCAAACGGGAACGCTTTGAGTGCCTCGGCAATCAACGGCACCCACTGCCACGGAGCAAGCTCGGCAGAGAAAACTTGATCGAATGGTAACGACTCGGGGAAATCAAAAAGGTCACGGGCTTTAAGCATTCAGAAATTTGAACCATTCACAGGCTTCTGAGCGAACTTAAAAAATGCTTACAATTCAGGTTTGTTTTCGCAAACAAAGGGGGTAGGTTGTCCAAATCATTAATTTAGAACCAAAACCTAGTGCACGACGTTAAAGAAAAACCAAGAATGGTCGAACGGGCCATGCTCATCGGCATTACCCTGCCCGGTGAGGACGACACCACCACCCGCAGCCTACTCGATGAGCTGCGTGAACTCGTCACCACCCTTGGCATCGGCATACAGCACGAAGTACAACTCTCGATCCGCAAGCCTCAGGCAAAATTCCTGCTTGGCACAGGCAAGGCCGAAGAAATGATCGAACAAGCGAAAGCGCATAATTGCGACGTCATCGTGTTTGATAATGAGCTCACTCCCGCGCAGCAGCGGAACTGGGAGCAAGCGGCGGATGACAAGATCTTGGTCATCGACCGCCAAGAAGTGATTCTTGATATTTTCGGTAAACGGGCGCAAACTAAAGAGGCTGTCTTGCAAGTTGAATTGGCGCGTCTCGAATACAATTTACCACGCTTGAAAAGCGCATGGACGCACCTAAGCCGTCAACGTGGTGGTGGCTCGACGCAACGAGATGCCGGCGAGACGCAGCAAGAGCTGGACCAACGTATGGTACGCACACAAATCACACGCGTGAAGCGTGAGCTCGAAAGCGTGATCCAGCACCGTCATGTGCAGCGCAAAAAGCGCATGACCGTGCCAGTGCCAACCTGCGCAATCGTCGGCTACACCAATGCCGGCAAGTCTTCTTTGCTCAACCAGCTAACAAATTCGGATATTCTCGTGGAGGACAAGCTGTTTGCCACGCTCGACCCCACCTCGCGCCGTTGCCCGCTACCAAGTGGTCAACCACTCATCATAACCGACACTGTCGGCTTTGTGCGCAACCTGCCCCACCGCCTAGTCAATGCCTTTAAAGCGACTTTGGAGGAAGCAGTCGTCTCCAACTTTCTGATCCATGTGCTGGATGTTAACAGCCCCGAGATCGAAGCCCATGCAGAAACCACACTTTCGGTCCTCCATGGACTCGGTGCCGATGAAAAGAAAATCATCACAGTATTCAACAAAATCGACGACCTTTGGAGTGAGGACATACGCCTCACCCTGTCCTTTAGGTATCCGGAGGCACTCTTTGTCAGCGCACATACGGGCGAAGGCATTCCTGAATTACTAGAGCGTATCGAAGCCATTGTCGAAAGTGACTTTGCGCAATTACGCTTACTCATCCCGCATAATCGCTATGATCTGGTCGCTCGCCTACACCGCGAAGGTGGTGTGCGTAAAGAAGAAGCGCGAGATGACGGCACATACATCGTCGGTTCTGTACCCGAGCGAATGTTATCAGCCCTGCACCCTTTCCTACTAAGTAAAGACCAGCCTTAAACGTTGGCTTCATCGACCATCTTTCGAAGGTCTTTGCAGTCATCCGAGTCCAGGGGCTTGGATTTTCAAAGCATGATTGATCCAATAGCGCAGTAAAAGTAAATTCAAAATACACCTTCGCGTCGCACTCTTGAGATAATTAATTAGTATAAATTATGAACGTATCCAGACACACCACCACACCCAATAACTCACTGATCGTCATTCTATGGGGGCTGATCTTCGCAAAATGCTTTAGTCTGGAATACTTCGTCCAAGTTTATGCGGTGCCTATTAATTCAGCCCTCTATATATGGACACTCACTCTCACCATGGCAACAGTTGCTACATTCGTATTTTTGCGAATCAAAGCCAAAGGAAGTAGTTTCCAAGAAAGCCTGCAGCGCAATTTAGTCATCTGGGGCACATCTGCGATCGCAATGCTCATCGCTCTGGTAATCGCATTCACTTCACAAAGTATCAATCCATACAGTATTCCATCGCTCCTGGCAGTCTGTCTTGGCGCTAGCTACCTGTTTCAAAGTCGGATAAATAGCAGTCTAAGCGACAGACTTAGCGGCAGCGGTTGGTTGATCGGAGCTGGAATCCTCTTTGTGCAGAGTGCGGTTGAAAGCCTAATTCTGTTCGCTTTTTTAATCCTCACACTATCAGTCTTCCCAGTTGTGGTTCAAATGATCCGCCCGAAGCAAACACGCCAACAGGCAAGTTGCCATTAATCGATGCCGCTAATTGCGCACACAGATGCGTAATTTACCTTCCACCAGAAAAGTAGCTGGACGCTCGTGGCTGCTTGCTCAAGGTTAAGTAATATGTCGACCGATCTCGATCCAGTCTATGAGGAACTTAAGCGCTTACAGCTTGAAGGAATGGATCGTGTCTTCATCGAAGACAGCACCATGGCATTACTTAAACCTATGGACACTCCAGCGGCACCGGTAGTGCCTCCCGTGGTAGCGATCGACCTGCAATCCGCAGTCAATTCCGGGCAACAGTCAAATACCGCCGCGCCGAAGGTGACGCCACGTACAAAGGCCGTTGCCACATCCATGCCACTCCCCGACGCCCCGACCATCGAACTGCCCGCGGGTGATGCAGCGACTCAAATGCAATGGCTCCAACAACAGGTGGAGAACTCGCCAGTATGTAAGGAGCACCTGAGAGAGGACGAAAAAGTGGTCTTCGGCGAAGGTTCCTTGACTGCCGATATATTTTATTGTGGCGAAGCTCCCAGCGAGGAAGAGGCAGCAGTGGGCAGTCCTTTCCAAGGAAAATCTGGTGAGCTCTTAAGCAAAATATTCAACGCCATGGGTCTCTCGCGCGAGACGGTTTATATGACCAACATTCTAAAGTGGCGACCGGAACACGACAAGCCCTACGGCAACCGCCCACCCACTCAGGACGAAATGGAATTTTGCCTGCCCTACTTGAAGGCTCAACTCCAAATCGTGCAGCCGAAAGTCATCATAGGGCTTGGTAATGCGACCGTGCCTGGTCTATTAGGAGCAGACCCCGACCGTAAGATGGCAGCCATCCGTGGCACATGGCAGACCTTCGAAAAAATTCCGCTCGTCTTCACTTTTCAACCTTCTTACCTACTCTTCAATGACACGATGAAGACTAAGCGCATGGCATGGGAAGATATGTTGAAAGCAATGGAAAAAGTCGGCATGCCGATCAGTGAAAAGCAGCAAAGCTTCTTCCTGCCAAAGTAAACGCGCGACCAACAAAGCATCGACAAAAAAGGCCGCAGACACCTGCAGCCTTTTGTAATTAGAAGCTTATTGCGATTATGAACCAGCGGCACCGGACACGTGCTGGCCTTGCTCGAAACTCAAGTGATCATCCTGCACATCGACCTGAATGACCTCACCCGACTTGATTTCGCCTCCGAGAATAGCCTCAGCCAGAGAATCTTCGAGATGACGCTCAATCGCACGACGCAGTGGGCGCGCACCATATTTTGCGTCGTATCCTTTTTCGATTAGGAATGACTTTGCTGCTTCCGAGAAATCAAACACCAAACCTTGATCTTTCAAACGATTCGATACGTTACGCAATTCGAGCTCGACGATTGCTTTCATATCTTCACGCCCAAGTGACTTAAAAATCACCAACTCATTCAAGCGATTCAAAAACTCAGGCTTAAAGACGCGCTTGGTCTCATCGAGGATCTTCTCGCGAATCTTCTCATATTCATTCTCGGCATTATCTTCGAGCCCGAAGCCCATCGACGTATTTCGCTGAAGAATCTCAGCTCCCACATTCGAAGTCATAATCAAAATAGTGTTACGAAAGTCGATTTTACGTCCGAGACTATCAGTGAGGCGGCCTTCTTCGAGCACCTGCAAGAGCAACTGCACCACGTCTGGATGGGCTTTCTCGATTTCGTCAAACAACACCACCGAATATGGCTTACGACGAACTGCTTCAGTCAACTGACCGCCCTCTTCGTAACCGACATAACCAGGGGGCGAACCCACTAAACGTGAGACTGCAAACTTCTCCATATATTCAGACATATCAATCTGAATGATGGCATCTTGATTACCAAACATCTCTTCCGCTAACACTTTTGCTAGTAAGGTTTTGCCGACACCAGTGGGTCCAAGAAACATAAACGAACCAATCGGACGGCGCGGGTCTTTTAAGTCCGCACGAGAACGACGCAGCGCTTTAGAGACGACTTCGGTCGCTATATCCTGACCAATGACTTCAGACTGTAAATGGCTCTCGAGCTTGAGCAACTTCTTGCTTTCTTTTTGCTCCATGCGTGACAGCGGTATACCTGTCCAAGCAGCGACCACTTCGAGCATGTCCTCTTCGTCCACCACGATTTTGGTCTCTTCGCGGCTCTTCTTCCATTCCTCAATGATGTCGACTTGTTTTTGACGTAGTTGCTTCTCTTCGTCGCGGAATTTAGCCGCTTCTTCGAAGTGTTGCCCACTAATCGCATCTTCCTTTTTCGTGCAGACATCTTCAATCGTGGCATTCATCTCCTCAATTTCAGGGGGACGTTTGAGCGACTCGATACGTGCACGCGCACCTGCTTCGTCCAATATGTCGATTGCTTTATCAGGCAAGAAACGAGCCGTTATATAACGTTCAGATAGTTTAGTAGCGACCTCCAGCGCACCGTCGGTGAACTTCACTTTATGGTGATCTTCATATTTACTACGGATGCCCTTTAAGATCAAAATCGTATCTTCGATCGAAGGTGCTTCGACCTTGACCGACTGAAATCGACGATCCAAGGCACTATCTTTTTCGATGTATTTACGGTATTCCGCAAGAGTGGTGGCACCAATACACTGCAACTCACCGCGGCTCAGTGCTGGCTTAAAGATATTCGAGGCATCCATTGCACCTTCGGCAGCACCTGCACCAACAATAGTATGCAGCTCATCAATGAAAATAATCACATTCTTCGCGCGGCGAATCTCGTCCATCACTGCTTTGATACGCTCTTCAAACTGACCACGATACTTCGTGCCAGCGACCATGAGTGCCAAATCCAGTGTGATCACACGCTTATCAACCAAAATTTCCGGCACGACGCCTGAGGCAATTTCCAGCGCCAAACCTTCAACAATCGCAGTCTTACCGACGCCCGCTTCACCAATAAGAACCGGATTACTCTTTGTACGACGGCACAGGATCTGAACCATACGGCGGATCTCATCTTTACGGCCGATCACTGGATCGAGTTCGCCCTTCTTTGCCATCTCAGTTAAATCGCGGCCAAAGGCTTTCAGCGCAGGCGTCTTGGATTCTTTTTTCTCATCCGAACCTCCAGGGCCTGCTGCAGCTTCTTCTGGCTCTCCGGAGAAATTGGGATCGAGTTCTGCAAGAATCTCATTACGGCAGCGCTCAATATCAACTTCGAGTGATTTAAGCACACGTGCGGCAACGCCCTCACCTTCGCGCAACAATCCGAGCAAAATGTGCTCTGTGCCGACATACGAATGATTCAGTGCCTTGGCTTCTTTACCGGCCAGCGCCAACACCTTTTTAACCCGAGGCGTATATGGAATATTCCCAGAAGGCTTACTCTCTGGCCCGGTGCCAACCTGTTTTTCAACTGCAGCGCGCACGGTCTGTAGGTCGAGCCCCATCTTTTGCAGTACGTTCACGGCAACCCCCTGCCCTAAGTTGATTAGGCCTAACAATAAGTGTTCGGTGCCCACGTAATTATGATGAAAGCGATCCGCTTCCTTTCGAGCCAGTGCCAGAACTTGTTGAGCACGCGGGGTAAAGTTATTCATTGGTTCCATGATAGTATCGTTTGCTAATGATTACTCCTGTTCTGCCAACTTGTCAAAAGCTAGAGCCGGTAGATTTGAAAATTCTTGTCGAAGTTTATCCGCACGCGCAATATCGCGAACATCGGGTGCAATTCCCTCTTGCGCAGCATACTGCACATGGCCTGGTTGGCTCTCGATCACGAGTCGATCGACGTCGGCACGATTCGCTTCTGGCAACATTCCAAAATCGACCGCTAAGCGAATAAATGACAATAAATTTAGCGCTTCGTCCGAAGCGATGACATGTGCATTCTTCAGCACGCCAAAGGCACGGCCAATTTGATCGAGCAACTTCGCGCGGTTCTCTTCGAGATACTTAAAGCGCGCGTTCAACTCATGATCGATCACCGTCTTTAACACATTCGCTAGACTTTCCAAAATCTCGGATTCACTCTCGCCTAATGTCTGTTGATTTGAAATCTGAAAGATGTGGCCGCTGGCATCCGATCCTTCACCGAAAAGACCACGCACGGTAATCCCCAATTGGCTGACCGCACGAATCACACGCTCCATTTGGCCAGAGATCACCAGCCCTGGCAGATGCATCATCACCGACGCACGTAATCCGGTGCCCAAGTTTGTCGGGCAAGCCGTCAGGTAGCCGAAATCCTCAGAAAACGCGACGTCAATGGTCTTTTCCAACTCCGAATCAAATGCATCGATCAACTTCCAGACTGATTTCAAATTGAAACCTGCTTTCAAAAACTGGATTCGCAGATGATCCTCCTCGTTGATCATTACCGAGCAAGTCTGCCCCTTATTAATGTAAACCCCGGTGCCTGCTTCGCCGTCGCACAGTTCTCGACTGATTAAGTGACGCTCCACCAGCACTTGCTTCTCCAAGGCTGATAAATCTGCGATATCAAGAAAGCTGCCCTTATTCATCTGCGGCAGCGCACTCAGTTGATCTGCACAGCGGGTAAGTACTTCGCGGCGTTGCAACACATCCGCACGTTCGGGAAATGGCTGACCGACCAAGTTTCTGGCCAAGCGAATCCGAGTGCTAAGCACAACCGGTGCCGCTTTTTTGGCTGCCTGCGTCAACTCGGCGCGCTCATCATTGATGAGTGATTCGATCATTTAGAAGAGACCTCCAACTCTTCAGCCTCTTTAATTACTTTGATTTGATCGCGAAATTTAGCGGCGTCCTCATAAGCCTCCTCGGCAACAGCACGTGCCAACGAATCCAGTAGTTTTTTCAACTGCATTTGACTGGATTGACGACTCAACGCGGCCGTTGGCACCTTACCTTGATGCGCGGTGCCCGCGTGCATATCTTCAAGCACCGGAAAGACCAATGATCTAAAGACCGTATAGCAATCTGAGCACCCTAAGCGCCCCGTGCGGCGAAAATCCGCCGACTCCTGCCCACAGCTTTCACACACCACCTGCGCTTCACCAGAGACAGGCGTGAGTGGCGTCTTTGACATCAAATCTGCCAGCGAAAAGCCTTCAGGGTCTGTGACCCCTTTCTTTTGGGCACAAGACTCACAAAGGTCCACTTTATGGATCTTATTATTAACGATCTGCGTCAGATGCACGGTGGCTTCTTGGTCGCAGATACTGCACTTCAAATTCTCTGCCATATATTATAAAGTATAAAAGTCGGATTGTTTGGCAAAGCGAAAACTTCGATTCAAGGTGTTCAAATGCGCTTTATCAATAGGTTTACAAGCTTTTGACAGCCGCCAGCGAAAGATGTGCCCCGCGCCCAAGAAAATACTTGAGCAAGACTGTAATCAGCAGAACTGAGCTTTGCCGCGCACATTAAAGCATCGTGCCCTCAATCGAGACTCGGCGTTTGAAACTCTCGAGGAATTTCGCTGTCACTGGGCCAGGCTTACCATTGCCAATCACGCGCGCATCAATCTCAACGATTGGCACAATCTCGGCAGCCGTCCCAGTTAAGAACACTTCCTCTGCAACCCAGACGTCGTAACGCGTCATATTCGCCTCGCGCCAAGGAATGCCCAGCTCATCAGCAATCGCCAATGCAGTGTCACGGGTAATACCCTTCAAGGCACCGGAACTTGCGGCGGGCGTGATCAACTCGCCCTTATGCACAATAAAGATGTTATCACCAGTGCACTCAGCAATATAGCCCTGATCATTGAGCATAATCGCCTCATGATAGCCAAGGTGCTGTGCTTCGATTTTAGCCAGAATATTGTTCAGGTAGTTGAGCGACTTCACTGCTGGCGGCAGTGCCGAAGGATTACAACGACGCGTCGGCACAGTGATAATTTTCAGGCCATTGTCGTAAAACTCCTGCGGGTACAATTGGATCGTATCCGCAATGATAATCAATTGCGGCTTGTCGCAGTTCTTGATCGAAAGGCCAAGACTGCCAACGCCACGCGTCACGACCAAACGAATGTAGCCATTTTTCAAGTCATTCGCACGACAAGTCTCGCACAGCGCATCCGAGATCTCTTGGCGCGTCCATGCTAATTCGAGCATGATCGCTTTGGCGGAATACTCTAAACGCTCCAAATGCTCATCAAGCTTAAATACACAGCCATCATAGAGGCGAATACCTTCAAAAATACCGTCACCATAGAGCAAGCCATGATCGAACACCGAGACTGTAGCCTCACTAGCATCGACCAACTTATCATTCATATAAATCTTCATAAATATAAAGAATATGAAGGCGAATTTGGTTTTGTCTAGCCTCCATCACACCTCAAATGCGAGTTCGTTCGACAAAATTCAACTGGGCGCGATATTTAGACTCTAAGGCATCGAGTCGCAGTTGCCCGACCAAAGCGCTCAATGCAAAACTCCAAGTACACCAACCAGCTTGTCGTGAATGCTATCGACCTTGCTACAGTTGACTCGGCACACTGCCGCGCGGGCACAAAAAAGCCCCAGCCATAACGACAGGGGCTTTAGTGGAAATTATGGCGTCATTTACGCGACGCGTTCGACAATCAGTAGCGGTGGATTCGGACGCTTCGGAGCCAGGCGGTATGCCGTCTTGAGGTACTCAAGTGCTTCTTCCATCTTAGCTTCGTCGTTGTAGTGGATCATCATCAATGGCTCGCCTTGCTTGACCTGCGTGCCGACCTTCTTGATTTCAGAAACTCCCACTGCTGGATCGTATGTACCGTTCTTCTTCAGCGCCAACTTCTGCACGCCTTCGGCGATCAGGCCAGCATTAATAGTGTGAACATAGCCACGCTTAGGAGCTGGCAATTTACGCACGTGCTTCGCTGTGGGGAACTTGTCGGGATCATCGATCACTGAGATATCACCACCTTGCGCCTCGACCATATCTTTAAACTTCTGCAGCGCGGAACCATCTTTGAGGTGGCGTTGCACAGTCTGCTTTGCGGAGAGTGTTGAACCAGCGACCCCAGCGAGGCGCACGATTTCCATACCGAGCTTGAGCACTAACTCTTGCAAATCCTCTGGCCCCTCACCCTTGAGCAACTGAATCGCTTCCTTAATTTCAAGCGCAGTACCAACGGTATCACCGAGTGGTTGATTCATATCAGTCACCAATGCCACGCAACGGCGCTTCATTGATCGACCGACACGGGTGATCGAACGTGCCAACTGCTTGGCTTGTTCGACATCCTTGATGAACGAACCGTTGCCCCACTTAACATCGATCACGAGGCCTTCCGCACCTTCAGCCAACTTGCGGCTGAGCACACTACCGGTGATCAATGGCAAACTCGGAATCGTGCCAGTCAACTGACGCAATTTGTAAAATTTCGCGTCCACCGGAGAGATCTCCGGATCTTGCTTAATAAAGGTGCAACCGACTGTCTTCAACTGAGCTTTAAAGCCTTCCAAATCGAGGATCGGATTGAAATTCGGAATTGAAGACAGCTTATCAAGATTACTAATAACATGCTCTTCATCAACGCCATTCATAGTTGGCATGACCACGCCACAAGCAGCTGCGAGCGGACCGAGCACGAGTGTGGTCTTATCACCAACACCACCGGTTGAGTATTTATCGATCTTCGGGCGGGAGATGCCAGTCAGGTCAATCACTTCACCAGACAGCATCATTTCCTCAGCAAAAATCGCCGTCTCCTGAGCAGACATGCCCTGGAAAAAGATCGCCATTGCTAAAGCTGATTGTTGGAATTCAGGAAGGTCATCATCCAAAATGGAATCGACGATGTAGCGGATCTCCGCGTCGGAGAATTCGCCACCGTCACGCTTCTTTTCAACTAGAAAGCTGAAGGAAGGCTTGATGAACTTACGAGCACTGATAATATTCTTTCTCATTTAATGAAAATGTAGGAACTGATTGATTTGCCCATCGAGAAGGCATAAACATTTATGTATTAGGCGATTAGAAGGGGTATTGTCGAGCCTTAAGAACGGGATTCTAGAAATAGAACCATTCACCATACTCAGCCGAACTGGCATAAGTAATAGAATCACACAGAAAGTTCCCAAAAGCAGAGCTTGACGCCGAGCGCTCTGGATTTTGCTCTGCTCCCCATGAAGGTTTGGTTCAACCCATCTAAGGCAATCGAAAGTGCGCTATCGACAATCGCAGCTCAGACAGAGGGCTTCGGCTCGGAGTTTGTGCCCGGCGTGCGCCCTGCTGATCCACGTTTCGGCGACTATCAGGCTAATGGCGTGCTCGCCTTTGCGAAGCAGAACGGGCTCAATCCCCGCGAACTTGCTACCCGCCTGATCGCCGCTGCAGAAGCCTCCGACGAATTCGACCCTGCGTTCGTCACGCTCGATATCGCTGGCCCTGGCTTCATCAATTTTACGCTCACCCCGGAGTTCATTTGGCAGTGGCAACTCGCGTTCTCCACCAAAGAGGACTACCAAAGCGGTGCTAAAGCCCTCAAGGACGGTCGCAAAGTCATCATCGACTATCCGAGTGCTAATACCGCCAAGCAAGCACACATCGGCCACTTGCGCCCAATGGTGATTGGCCAGGCCATCGCTCGCCTGCTCGATTTCTGTGGAGCCGACCTGATCCGCGACAACCACATCGGCGATTGGGGCACCAACTTCGGCACCTTAATCATGAAGATCAAGCGCGACGGCGTCGACCTGTCCGAGCTGGGCGAAAATGCCCTCGTCACCCTTGATCAACTCTACAAAGACGGCAGCGCACTCGAAATCGAGCAACCTGAACTGCGCGATATTTCCCGCAACGAGCTGGTGCTCCTACAAAACGGCGATACCGAGAACACCGCACTTTGGAACGAAATCGTCGAAATCTCCAAAGTCGCGTTTGATAAGCTATTCGTGCAAATCGGCGTCGAGATCGACATCACCCTCGGCGAATCCTTCTACCGCGACAAAGTGCAACGCATCTACGCCGAGCTGACCGAAGTCGGCCTCGCCGAACAAAGCGACGGCGCACTGGTTGTCTGGCACGACGAGATCAAAAAATTCTCGCGCGATAACGAACGCCCCTTTCCATTCAACATTCGCAAGCAAGACGGCGCCAGCAACTACGCCTCTACCGATCTGGCGACCGTGCTTTATCGCTTGGAAGAGTTTAAGGCCGACGAGATTATCTACCTCACCGACGCCCGCCAACAAGATCACTTCCAGCAGCTCTTTCTCACCACCGAAAAATGGTTCAAGGCCAAGGGCTATGCACAGCCAGAGATGAATCATGTCTTCTGGGGCACCATTCTCGGGGCCGACAAGAAGCCCTTTAAAACCAAGTCCGGCGAATCGATTAAACTCCAGGAACTCCTCGACGAAGCCCGCAACCGCGCCTTCGACGTCGTCACCGAGAAAAATCCAGACCTCGACGAAGCCGAGCGACGCGAGATCGCTGAATCCGTTGGTATTGGTGCAATAAAATACGCCGACCTTTCCAGCAACCGCACACAAGACTACGTCTTTAGTTGGGATCGCCTCCTCAGCTTCGAGGGCAACACCGCGCCCTATCTGCTCTACGCAGTCGCACGTATCAACAGTATTTTCCGTAAAGTCGGCGTCGATCCCGAAGCGCCAATCGAAGCGGCAAGCCAAGCAGAGACAGAGGCCGAACTTGCGCTCGCACGTAAGATCATGGGCTTCGTCACGGCACTGGAGCTAACGCTCAATGACCTGCGCCCGCACTTCCTCTGCACCTATTTGTATGAATTGGCTGGTGCCTACAGCAGCTTCTACAATGCCGATAAGGTGATGGTCGAGGATACCGAAATCAAAGCCCGCCGCCTGTTACTTTGCGCACGCACCCGCACTGTGCTGATGACTGGCCTAGAGCTGCTCGGTATTAAGCCGTTGGAGCGCATGTAAGTTCAAGCCGCAAAGCCAGACTTCAAATCCGACTTTGATTTATAATACAGAGGGGAACGCACTTCCTCATTCGCCATCACTAAGGTCGACAAGTACAGCCAGCAAGGCCTGCCCCAATGAACGATCCGAGGCAACTAGCACGCCGCGGTGATTCATGAATGTAGAATCTGCTCGATTTAAATCCAAGCGCTGTCCGGCAACATCACTGCACCACGCGCCCAACTCTGCGTAGATGCACGCCGTCGCAGCATAATCCCACAGACTGCCGCCGCCGGCTTGCGGCTTCGGGAATTTGAAATAGCACGCAGGCGCTTGCTCCAATACCCACAACGCATTCATCACCGCACCGCCCGTCAAAGTTGTTTGCAGCCCGTCCTGGCCGAGCTCACTCGCCAATACCTGCAACTGCGCCAGCGCCGCGTCAAACTGCGGGTGACTCACGATGCTACGATCTGAAATAAAGCTCAGAGGCGCAGCCTCTGACGATGGTGGCAACGTCCAAGGCTCACCATCACGCAACGCCCCCTGCCCCGCAACTGCCTGATAACTCGTGCCGGTCGAGGGATCATAGACCACCCCAATCAACGGCGTACCATCCCGCGCCACCAACGCAATCGAAACCGCATAACCGGGGATTGACTCCGTAAATGGCAAAGTCCCATCGAGCGGATCAATACACCAGAAGGCATCTTTTTCTAAACGACTGCCATCATCTGGCTGCTCTTCAGTCAACAGTCCGAGATCGTAGGCCGCACAGCTCGGCAGCAAGTGCTTTAGGATAATCGCCTGGCTCAGCTCATCCACCTCCGTCACGACCTGCGAGGCGAGACTCTCGCCGCCGGCCTTGTGCTGTACCAGAACCTCACGACCATCGTACTGAGCAATCAAGACGCCTGCCTCCTTCACTGCCGTCGCCGCGCACCCAACGAGCTGGATCAAATCTTCCGCGCTTAATCGCATCGTGCAGCATCCTGTAAACTGGCAAGCACTTCACGAGCCAAGCGCTCACTGTAGCCATTGATCTTCCAATGCCCCGGGCTCCAGCCTTTTAGAAAGCGATGAAAGTCCGTCCATGCCACTGGATAAAGCGACCGCCAATCACGCTCCAAGGCATCCAGATCGAGGTTAGTTCCTTGGGCCGTTAATGCACCACGCAAGACACCGAAATACAGATCCAACAGCGCAGACTCCTCCCGCTCGCACGCCAGTTCGTCGAGACAACTGCCGACAAGGTAGGCGACGTCCTTGATCCCACACCCTGCTCCTACATACTGAAAATCCACCGCCGCCACCGACGCGCCATCTTCTGAAAAACAAAAGTTCGCCAGCTTGGCATCACCATGCACCAGCGTCTGATATGGACTAGCCCTGAGCTTTTGATCGATCGCAACTGCCGCGTTTTTCAATGCCGGATCTTCCTTCGCTAAGATCGCCAGCTCATCCGGCCGTGTATCCAAATGCCAATACGTGCCCTGCTCCCACAAGCCCCTCGGCTCGGCCCCCATAAAAGTCGCGTGGAAATGCGCCAACCACGACAAGCAGGCGTGCAACTCAGTCTCACCCACGGTCGTGCGACGCAGCGCAAACCCCGACGCATCCAGATCCTCTAATACCATGATCGACTCGTGCCGCACCGACTCCAGCGCCAAGCACTTCGGCACCCGGCAACCCGGCCCACAACGCGCACTCCAGTCACGATACCAGGCCGCCTCCACTTCGTAGGACTTGAGCTTACGTTGATGCGACAGATCCGTATTCCACCCCCTTGGGTGTGTCACTGCCGCCGGCAGCGACACGTGTTTGACGACCACACTTTCCACAGACCCGCCCTTCAACCCATAACGCACAATCGAACCATAGCCGCTCCAAAGACTCTGGATCACGCCCAGCTCAATCAGCTCAGTGGCTCCGGTGGAGCTCAGAATCATCGATTTTAAATGCGTATTCATTAGGAGATAGAACATGAACAGCTCATGCCACAATCCAAGAGCGAACTAGCCGAGGCAGTATTCCACAGCGCATGAGTCAGGCCGAGGTACTCATCGACCTGCATCCAATTCAATGGTACCTTGCGATGGCGCAAACTCCAGTGATGCGCGAAGCCATACGTACCGGTCGGCATCCCATCCATAACTATAAAGTGAACAATGCCGAGAGCTCGAAATATGAAATACTATTTCGCTTCGCGATACCATACCTCAACCAACTTTTTGATGGCATCGGCAGACTCAGCGGCTTCGAAATTTAATGATGCGGAATTGATGCAGTAACGCAGTCCCGTAGGCTCTGGACCATCGGAAAAAACGTGGCCTTGATGCGAACCGCAGACCGCGCAATGCACTTCGACGCGGGTCATGCCATAGCTCACGTCACGCGTTTCACCTATTGTGCGTTTATCAATTGGCGTAAAGAAGCTCGGCCAACCGGTGCCAGAATCAAACTTTGTGGTGCTACTGAAAAGCGGCGTATCACAGCCGACACAGCGATACAACCCAGTCGCCTTATTGTCGTTGTATGGATTGGCAAAGGGCCGCTCGGTGCCTTGTTTACGGGCGACCTCATACTGAATGTCTGTCAGGCGCTCCTGCCACTCGGCATCGCTGCGTAAGACCGGAAAGCGATCACCGCCTAGATCCACATGCGAAGGCAGCCCACAGGCGCTCGCACATTCGCTCACAGTTTCATCAATTGATTCGGGAAGAGTATTTGGTTCGTCGGCCATGCTGAATTGAATTAAAAAGCCCCCCACAATCAAACTAAGCAGGGCAGTAATGGAGATAGTGGTGCGGGATATGTGGTTCATTAGAAAAATAAGATAGCACTCATGCTGCATTTATTCCCGCGAAGTGCAAGTAGCTCTGCTAAAACAGCATATCGTCCTCATCCGGATAGCGAATCTCTGTGAGACTGCCGTTGAATTTAGCTGCCAGGGCTGCCATAATTTCAGCACCGATGCGCGATGCCGCGACCTCTTCGGTTATGAGTGACTCACCAGAGTGTACAACTGCTGGTGCTGCCTTTACTGTAGAAAAACTCCCAGCCGACTCTTGCGCCTGTAGATCTGCGGCAGCATCTATTGCTGCGTGCTCTGGATCCACGTCTGGCAGCTCCACATCGAGCAATGCATCGACCACACTATCCGGCGCATCCAGTGCGACTTTTACTGGTGTATCAACAACCAGTGTCGCTTCGACCTCGATCGCCTCAGGCGTTGACGGGACTAGGGCTTTTTTTTTTCGGGTAGCGTCGCCCCTGCGCCTGCCAATTGCTTGATCAAGCTGTCGATCGCACGCGAGCGGGACTCTTCGGCTGCTTTCAATAGCACCACCTCAAAATTTACTTTTTCTGACAGTCCGCGTTGCACCGATGCTTCACCACGATTCAAGGCATCGAGCATACGCATAATCGACTCGGTTGTCAGTGCGACGCCGAGTTGATCGCTGGAACCACCCTTCTGAATAGCATCGAGCAGTGCTTCGCGAACATACACTTCGAGATCCTGCAAAATGCGGAATAAATCGCGCCCTTCTTCAGCATAGAGATCGACCGCGGCAATGATCGCTGGATAATCAAGTGAACCGAGCGCTTTAGCGAGTTCGGCAATACGCTCGCCTGAAACCAAGCCATACACATCGAGCACGTCGCTATCGGCGATTTTACTGCCGCAGAATGAAATCATTTGATCGAGAATCGACTGCGCATCACGCATGCCGCCATTGGCGAGACGGGCAATCGATGCAATGGCCTCAGCTTCGACTTCGATACCTTCAGCCTTTGAAATCTCGGTTAGCTTATCAGCAATGACGTTGTCCGAAATTGGTCGAAATTCAAAACGCTGGCAACGTGAGACGATGGTCGGCAACACTTTATGCGCTTCGGTCGTTGCGAAGAAAAATTTAACGTGCTCAGGAGGTTCTTCGAGTGTCTTCAGCAGCGCATTAAACGCAGCAGTCGAGAGCATGTGTACTTCATCAATGATGTAGATTTTGTAGGTGCACTGCGTTGGCGCGTATTGACAGTCGTCGCGCAGTTCACGTACTTGATCGACGCTGTTGTTCGAAGCACCATCGATCTCGATCACATCCATGCAGGAACCACCCATGATGGCTTGGCTGATCTCGGATTCGTTGTCAGGGGTAGCACTCGGTCCGCCTTCAGCATTGAGCGCTTTAGCAAACAAGCGCGCGGTGCTGGTTTTACCCGTGCCGCGCGGCCCGACAAACAGATAGGCATGTGCTATACGCTTAGTATCAATCGCATTGCGTAGGGTGCGCACGATATGATCCTGCCCCACCAGTTCATCAAACTGTTTAGGGCGCCAGCGGCGTGCGATTACTTGATAACCTTTTTCCATCGAGGCTTTAAAAAAAGCTCTGATTTGGGGGAAGTTGCAAGGGGCTTTTTCAAGAACTTTGCCCTTTTCTAAAATCCAGTAAAGTGAGTCGGTAAATAGCTCCGAATTCCAGCTGATTCATATGTCCGGACACAAAAGTGGCCAGGCACCCTACGGCACATGAGGATTAGGTGTTCGCTGCTTCCTTCCGGATCTGACGAGGTCAACCTGTCCAACATTGCATAGGACCCGGCCACCGATAAAAGACATCCACTCTTCCCCTTCGTTCAACACTAAAATGAACTATTTTTCAGTCAATTAAGGGAAAATCACGCCCCGACTCCTTTCAGGTTCGACCTTAGCGGCTGAATCTTCGATCTTCTGACTCATGCAGCCAGCCGTCACCCAACAGCGAAAGCAATTCTTCCCAATTAACAACCTCTTCCGGGAATACCTCAATATCTTCCACCGCAGCCTAGATCTACCTGTCAGCTACGAAGATTTACTCAAATACGACGACTCCTTTCCGCTGATCAACAAGGAGGGCAACGACACGCTCTGGCAGACCTTGATCTATGAGCAACAATTCGGCCGTGATGTCTATGAAGGCCTGAAACGCATCTACGTCCAGCTCCGCTCTGGCGGCGACGAGTCGATCCTAGGCAATCTCTACATTGATCGCGTCGATTTTTGTACCTTCGGTAATACCAAACCAATGCGCGTGCGCATTGTGAATCAATACAACGATAACCACGACTATTTCTACGTCAAAAAAGCCGATGCGTCGCGTGTCTACGGGCTTGAACTCGAAGAGCTACTCTCGCCCAATCATATCAACTTCCTGGTCGACGGCGACACCTTGATCGAGGAGCACATTATCGGCGTGCCCGGCGACGACTTCATTCGCGACTACCTGCCGCGCTCCGACTTGCACGAAGTCCGCCTTGCCAAGGAGTTCATTAAATTTAACGAGCGCTGCTTCGTGCGCCTGCTCGGCGACATGCGCGCCTATAACTATGTAGTGGAAGTGACTCCTGACTTTGAGCAAAATCAGTACCGCGTGCGCGCGATCGACTTCGACCAACAAAGCTACGAGGGCCGCCGCAGCCTCTACTTACCGCAGTTTTTCAAAAACAACCTACCGGTGGTGAAGCTCTGCACCGACCTGATCAATCTAGAGACGAGTCAACAATATCAACGCGAAGAGCGCTCTTTAATACGACGACGCCTGAAATTTGCACTGCACCGTATGCAGCACTTGCGTAACTGCATGTGCGCCGACCAAATTTCCAGTACTGAAAAGACTTACCAGTTACGCAAAGAACTGGCGCAAATGCACAACGACCATCGCTTCATGCTCTGTCATTCGATGGGCGAACTCACCTTCCTCAATATCACTCTCACACTCGGACTCGAAGGCGACGCTGCCTACTTCCCCGAAGGCGCTGGTAGATTCATCTAAGTCGAATCGCACCGAAAAATTCGGTTGCGCCTGAGCGCGGAAGCCAGCCTACTAGCCAAAGTTTTTATCAAAACACGTAAACATCAAATAATTATGTCAGAAAATCTCATCATCGAAACCACACAGGGCAGCATCGAGTTCAAGCTGTTCGACGATATCGCACCTAAAACTTGCGAAAACTTCCGTACTCACGCGAAAAACGGCTACT
The DNA here is from genome assembly GCA_017854655.1 of Puniceicoccaceae bacterium. Taxonomy (GTDB): domain Bacteria; phylum Verrucomicrobiota; class Verrucomicrobiia; order Opitutales; family Coraliomargaritaceae; genus Lentimonas. The sequence goes on from JAFMHF010000015.1 coordinate 31,119, forward strand.
ACAACGGCATCATTTTTCACCGTATTATCGAGGAGTTCATGATTCAAGGTGGCGACCCAACTGGCACTGGCCGTGGTGGCGAGTCGATCTGGGGCAAAAACTTTGAAGACGAGTGCGTCAGCTCACACTCCTTTGACCGCCCGGGTCTATTGGCGATGGCAAATGCAGGTCCAGGCACTAACGGCAGCCAGTTCTTCATTACTACCGTCGCAACTCCTTGGCTCAACATGCGCCACACTATTTTTGGTGAAGTCGTCAACGGCATGGATGTCGTTGATGCGCTCGAAGGCGTGAAAAAAGGCGCTGGCGACAAACCAGTCGAAGATCAAAAGATCATCAGCATCAAAACTGCTGAATAAACAGGCACAGATTCTTGCCCTGCATGGGTTTACCGGATGTGGCGAGGACTTTGCGGAGTTCTCGCCACTTTGCGGTGCGGCCAACACATGGACCTGCCCGAACCTCCCTGGCCATGGACCAGAGCCTTCGCTTGATTGCAGCCCCAAGGCTACGGTTGATCTGGTGCAGACACATGCGGCTACGCTGCAGGCGAAGCGATCAAACGACGTAGCAGCGACACTCCTGTCGCTTGACCTAAAAAGCGACAAGAGTGTCGCTTCTACAACGCCCAAGATATTGCTCGGCTATTCGATGGGAGCACGTGCTGCACTCCTTCATGCTATCTCCAATCCCAAGCACTGGGATGCCTTAATTCTAATCAGCCCGAACCCTGGCATCGAATCAGCAGCCGAACGCAGCGCCCGTGCCGCCAGCGATACTGCGCTCGCGCAGCGAATCATGCGCGCAGGCGTGCCCGCTTTCCTTGATTTTTGGCAACAAAGCCCGATCATTGGCAGCCAGCAAAACATACGCGCAGATTGGCGAGCGACCATGCAGCAACATCGACTGCTACATACCGCCGCAGGGCTCGCAGCGAGCGTCGAGCAATTTGGTCAAGCAGCCTGCCCCGACCTCTGGCCGCAGCTCAGTGAACTGCAGTGTTCGATCCTATTGATCAGCGGCGAGCACGACTTAAAGTACTGCACGATCGCCAAGCGTATGCAGCGTGCACTGCCACAGGCGCAGTGGATCAAAATACCAGATGCTGGCCACATGCCACACTTAGAAGCGCCCGAAGCTACGGCCGCCGCGATCCGCCGCTTCCTCGATCAGCTCTAGACGCTGCTACTCGATATTTGGCAAGTTCGGATCTTTCTCGATACGTTCTGGGAATTGTTGAATCGACCGACTTAACGATTGCACCACACGCGCCTCCGAATGCTGAATCGCATCAAAAATATTGGGTAGCTCTGCACGCCAGAAAATTTCGTTGGTGGTCGAATCATAGATCTCCACAGTGAGCGAGACACGAACCGCAGTTGACGCACTGCCATAGTTACGCCGATGCATCGTCGAAGTGGCACCATCGACAGAGTCAAACAGGCCAGCATAAGTACTGATCTGCTTATGCCACTTCGCGACGACATAAAAATCGCCATTCGATTCAGTCGCCTCAAAACCACGCGCACTCAGCTCTTTTGTTAATACCTGTTCCGACAATGCATTAAGCTCTGCCTCCTCAACATCTCTATAGGTCATGCCCGACACGACAGTCCGACCGTAACTAAACGAGTCGAGTTTTGAAAAATAAATCGAGCGCACAAAGTCCCCTGAAGTGCGCGTCGGCTTCAACGTAGCGCACCCAGTCAAGAATACGGCAGATAGTAGCACGATATTAAGCAGTGGATAAAAAGATTTCATAAGGACAATGTAAGTCGGGAATTGGTAACTCGGAGACCTTTGGTGTGTGATCAGGGAAATTCTGAATTGCCAGTCGCAATGTCTGCGAAACGCGTGCATCAGACCACTGTAAGGCATTAAAAATGTAAGGCAATTCAGCGCGCCAGAACAAGGATTTATTGGCCGCATCATAAAGCTCCACGATTAGAGAAAAACGCACCGCTTCGGCTGCACTCAGGTTAATTTCCTTACGCCACTTCGATACAATATAAAAATCGGCCTCCTGCCCTGCCGAAGCATAGCCACGCTGACTAAGTTCCTCGGTTAGCACATTCTCCGACAATTTCTTCATGACCATTGCTTGGGTGCTTCTTAGACCAAGCATACCCGCAACCATCGTATGCTCATACCTAAAACTATCTAATGAAGACATGTCAGTTGGTTTAACAAAACCACCAATAAGAGTGGTCGATTCAAAAGATGCGCAGCCTGACAGCAAAGCGACAAAGAAGAATGTAACCACACAGGGTCTAAAATAAAATCTCACAGGCGTATTAAACCTGATTCGCTGCAAAATTCAAACCTTGTCCTACATTCAGCAATATAATCATATGCTTACATGCGTTTGACCCAACAAGAACGATATAGCTTATCGGTGGTATCACTAATTCTAGTGCTAGCCTTGATCGGCTACATCATCTTTTAACTTAGCAGCGTGTCCGTAAGCTTTTATTTGAGCGGAGACAGCGCAGTACGGTATGCTCGCGGGCGCTGTTCAGGCTGACAGGCGGCGCGAGACCTGCCAGGCTAGCGCCGAAATGAATTCACCCCGCAGCCGTACTCGGTTCTAATTCTAGGTTGACAAGGTAGCAGCCCTCCTTCTTTTCTGACGACCTTCCTTAGGGGTGACCTAGTCTGGGTCTGAGATGTTTCCTTGCAACTGCACAGAAATGATCCCTTCGAACCTGATCCGGTTGACACCGGCGTAGGAAAAGGAAGGGAGCGTACTTTATTGCACGATCCCACTTTTCGCCGCCAGAGGCCGGATCTCAAACAACACTGATTGAGATCCAAATGAAATACATACCAACAATACTCGCCATCGCCATCTGCTCGGCTGGCTTACATGCGCAATCCGCCACGGAGGCTCCTGTAAACAGCCAGCCAGAAGCCAACCAACTGCCGACCACCATCGTCACTGGTAGCCTGTGGGAATCCGAACTCGAACGCACCACCGCCAGTGTGACGGTGATCGATCAAGCCCGCCTCGAGACGAATGGCGTGCAGCACTTTGAGGACATCGTCAATGCGATCCCGAATCTCACATGGACCGGCGGCAGCTCTCGCCCACGCTACATTCAAATCCGTGGTATCGGCGAAAACTCCCAATTCGAAGGCGAAACACCCGACTCTGCCGTGCGCTTCCTGATCGACGACCTCGACCTCACGGGTTTGGGCACGGTCGGCAACCTGTTTGACGTGCAACAAGTCGAAGTACTACGCGGCCCACAAGCGGGGGCCTTCGGTGCCAACGCCGCAGGTGGTGTGATTCGCATCGTCACCAATGAGCCAACACCGTACTGGACTGGCCAAGTCGAAGGCACTGTCGGTGAAGATAGTCTCGTCGCAGGCGGACTCGCCGTCGGTGGACCCATTATCGAGAGTGATCCCGATAAACTCACCTTCCGACTGGCGCTGCATCAGCTCAACCAAGATGGCTTCCGCGACAACCAGTTCCTCGGTAAGGACGATACCAATCGGCGCGACGAGCTCACCACCCGACTAAAGCTGCGCTGGTTGGCCAATGACGACTGGCAGTTCGACGGCCAACTTTTCTACGCAAATGCCGACAACGGTTTTGACGTGTTCTCACTCGCGAATAATCGCACCAAAACTTTCACCGACCAACCCGGACGAGATGAACAAGAGAGCCTAGGCCTCAGCCTTCGCAGTTCATGGCTCGGGCATGACTTGGTTAAAATAGTCAGCACGACAGCTTTCAACTCAAGTGATTCGCTTTACAGCTTTGACGCAGACTTTGGTGCAGGCGAATTACAACTAGCGCCGTTCAAGAGTGGTTATACTGAATTCTTAGAAATTAAACGCGATCGTGATGTTTTTTCTCAGGAAATACGCGTCGATTCGCTAGAAGATGCACCCGCGATCGGCTTAATTGATCGATGGACCTTGGGCTTGTACTTAGAGTCTTTCGACGAAATTACTCAAACTACAGGCGCATTCCCAGTGCCTAGCTTCAATACCGATTACGAAAGCGAGACGCTTGGTCTATTTGGCCAAATAACACACGAGGTTACGGAAAAACTACGCCTCACGCTTGGTCTGCGCGGTGAGTATTATCAACTTGACGGAAAAATTGATAATGAAGGAAACACTATTTTCGATGACGGCTACGGAACAACTTTTCCCATTATCCAACGCCCTAGTATCGGTTTCAATGACACACTATTCGGAGGAAAAATTACGGCGGAGTATGATTTATCTACCGAGCATCTTTTATTTGCATCATTTGCACGTGGCTACAAAGCTGGCGGCATCAATCTATCGCCCTCGCTGAATCTTGCCGACTTCGACGATTCCTTTCCCTCTGGAACGCTTCCCGCCGACTATGATACTGAAACACTTTATAACTATGAAATCGGACTGCGGTCTACTTGGTTTGATAGTGCAGTGAAAACTAAGCTCACCGCCTTTTATTTACAGCGCGACGATGCTCAACTACGAGGATCAGCTGGCGCACGTAATGCGTTTACTTACTTCACAGTCAACGTAGATGAGGCAGAACACTTTGGACTGGAAGCGGAAATCGACTGGCAAATTAATCCATACTGGAAAATCAGTTTGAGCGGCGGGCTCCTCGAAACGGATCGAGACCAGTTTTCGGTTCCAGGCGCACCTGGAATCCTTTCAGATCGCAGCGAACTCTCGAACTCTCCAAATTATACGTACTCAGTTAGGCTCAATTATGACTCGCTCGATCACTTCTTTGCTAATATTGAAATCACAGGGAGTGACGCTTACTTTGAAGAGAACACAATCGAGGAAAAGCGGAACGCTTACGATGTCGTGAATGCGTCCGTCGGCTACCGCTACGAAAACTGGACGTTCACCATCTGGGGCAAGAACCTGTTTGACGAAGGCTACGAAGACCGCGTATTTTTCTTCGACAATTATGATGGCACTGGCAACCGTCGCTTCGAAGCCCCCGCAGCCCCGCGCACCTTTGGCATCACCGCCAACTACCGCTGGTAACTGCTGCCTAGCATATTTCGAATCA
>JAFMHF010000090.1 GCA_017854655.1 Puniceicoccaceae bacterium
TGGAACGTCAGCGCTGGCTACACCTACGTGGAAAGTGCCGTGCCCGACCAAGGCTTCCTGCCTATCGTGCCTGACTCTGACCGCCACTTCTTCGCACTCGGCGTCGGTCGCGACTACGGCAACTTCTACTGGCAAGCCACCTACCAGTATACCTACGCGGACGAGCGTGAAGTCAGTGGCAACACTTTCCCTACCGTTAATGGCGACTACGATCTCGACAGCCAAGCAGTGGCCTTTTCAGTAGGCTACCGTTTCTAAGGCACACGACTTTCACTTCGGGGCGGACAGCAATGTCCGCCCTTTTTATTGGTTCATCACCGATTAGTCCGAAAGTCTCGCTTGAAACGACAGACCGGTGCATCTGAGAGGCAGCGGCTGCTTGAGCCATTGACCGCGATAGGAGTGTGGGCGACTCGCCCACATTCATCCTATGTTGCTGCAAAGGAGGGCGAGTCGCCCTCCCTCCTTTACCTTCCTCGCTAAGCGAGCATGACCCTTATTGCCACACGCCCAACGCTTCGAGCTGCTTAGTCGCTTGCTCGCCCCAGCCGCGGTTCGCGGCGGGACTCGCAGGGCTCGGGTGCAAAATACGCCCGACCTGCACGTCGATATCTTTCAAGGCCACCTTCGCACGGCCTTCTGCGAACGCGCCGACGCCGACTACCCACTCGGGTTGCAACACCGCAACTAACTCGCGCAAATGCGTATCACAAAGTGAATACAACGCGGCGACTTCAGACGCGGGCAACTTATCTGGCGTGCGATTGCGCCCGCTTGCTTCCATAAACACCAGCGGACAATAATTCGCCACAAAGTGATCTGTAAAAAACGCATCCGCAGAAGCGAAGCGCTCACTGAACAAGCCCCACAGACGACGCCCGCTCACCTCACTACGCTGACAAGCGAAGCCCTCGACCACACGCTTTGGATGCTCGTTGAACGGCTGCTGAATGTCCTCATTCACGCCCACCCAGTCACGGACTGACGCGACTTCGCCAAACGGCACGCCGGTCTGCGCCATGCCAAAGGGCCCGGGGTTCATCCCCATGAAAATTACTTTCTTCGGCGAGCTGGCGTGCTGCTTCAGATAACTCTGATGCCCTGCCCACGCGTAGTCCAGCGGGTTATAAACATGTGTGGTCGGCGCTGCAAACTGCAGTGCATCGACGCCAGCCGAAAGCCTCAGTGCTGCGGCGATCGCAGCCTCGCTGATCGAGTTAGTCATCCTTCGTTTTCCCACCGACATCACTATGACCTAGGTCACGCTCGGGAGCGATCTCATCGCGAATACGCTGCTTAAGTTCTTTCATTTCAGGGAAGCGCCCTTCGTCTTTACGATTCCACACTACAGCGGCGTCCACCGTCACACGAAAGGTGCCGCCTTCCGCCGAAGGCCGCAGCGTCACTGCGCCGAGTTCACTTTCAAACGTCGTTAACAGTTCCTGCGCCGTCCAACCTGCTCGCAACAGCCAGCGACAGCCCGGACAATATTCAATCTCAACATTTGGTTTCATCATTATTCCAGAAATAAGTATTAACGCAACGAACCGGCAACGCGCTCCAGTTCGACCAGCGGCAATCTCTCGAGCAGAGCCTTGATCGGCTGGCGGAACAGTTCCAGCTCAGGCGCAATATCAGCCAGCGGCTGCAATACAAAATCGCGTTCCGCGATACGTGGATGCGGCAGTTGCAAACGCTCGGTATCGATACTTGTTCGCCCGAAGGTCAGCACATCAATATCAATCGTTCGCGGCGACCAACCACCCGTGCGCACGCGTCCTAATTTATTTTCCACTGCAAGACAGACATCTAGCAAGCCCTCAGGTCCCAGCTCCGTCTGCACCTCGACCACTGCATTTAAAAAAGGGTCTGCCACGCCCATACCAATCGCACGATTTTGATACACAGGGCTCTCAGTAACAATCGTCACACCCGCCGCACCCAACAGTTTCAACGCGGAACGCATCTGCTCCAATCGCTCGCCGACATTACTGCCCAATGCGAGATAAGACGTCGTTAACGGCATCGCGTGACCTCCGCAGCAAAATAGTCACAGATGCAATCCACCGGCACTGCAGGTTTTTCCACTTTCACAGTAACTTCCACGGCCTTATCAAAGCGCTCCAAAATCTCAGCAGCGATCACTTCCGCCGCACGTTCAATCAGATTAAAGCGAAAGCCCTCGAAGACCTCCTTCACTGCCGCATAGACTTCGACGTAGTTCACCGTTTGCTCAGGTGTATCTTCTTCAAATTCCAAGCCATCGACCAGGCTCAGCAATACATCGACTTTGAAGCGCTGCCCGAGCTGAGCCTCTTCTTTCAACACACCGTGACGAGCAAAAAATGCTAAGCCCTTTAATTCGATTTTCGTCTTATTCATAGCGTAAACAATGGTCCATCACTTGAGCGCATTCGCGGTTTTCGCGAACGTCATGTACTCGGATAAAATCAACTCCTGCCTGAATTGCCAATGCCGTAGTTGCCAAGCTGCCACTCAGGCGCGCCTTGGGGTCTTCCAACTCCAGCAGCTTCGCAATCATCGATTTGCGCGATGCTCCCAGTAGCAGCGGATAACCAAGGTCAACCAGTTCAGGTAAACGACGCATGATCTCCCAATTCTCTGCATAGCTCTTGCCGAAACCCAGCCCCGGATCGAGCAGGATCGAATCCTCCCTGACACCTTCGGCTCGGACCCGCGCAATTGACTTTTCAAAAAACACCCGAATCGCCTCAATTACGTCGCCGACGCCCGCCTCCTCGGCAGGGCGGTTATGCATCAAAATACAAGCCGCACCGTGTTGCCCAATCACTGAAGCCATCTCCGAATCGCGCTGAGCGCCCCAGACATCGTTAACAATATCTGCACCGGCAACCAGCGCAGCAGTCGCCACTTCGCTTTTTGAGGTATCAATCGAAATCAACGCCCTTGTCTCGGCGCGGACTTTCTCAATAAAAGGCACCACGCGCGCAATCTCTTCTGCTACAGAAATCGGCACATGCCCTGGCCGGGTGGATTCGCCACCAATATCTATAATCGTAGCGCCCGCCTGTACCATTTGATGAAAGTGCTGCAGCGCCTGAGTAAGATCTACAAAATCACCACCATCTGAAAAAGAGTCTGGGGTGAGATTCAAAATACCGACCATGTGAGTCTGCTGACCCAGCACTAAGCTGCGGCGTTGCGTGAAATAAGAAGTAGGCTTAATCATCTAACAATAGAACCGATTTTTTCATTTCCACATCCGACAATCCCGAAGTCAATGCATCCAACAGAGCCCGCGGTTCACTCGGCAGCATTAGATCAAGCCCTGCTCCGCTAATCGTATCCATTGATCGGATACTAACTGATGAGTTCGTCAAGAACACCACCTCCGCTGCTTGCAGCACTGCAGGAGTATAGCTGCCCTCTTCGACTGGAATCGCAAGGGAATCCGCCACTTGAATCACCTCCGCGCGAATCACACCAGGTAAAATACCCGTCGATAGCGCTGGGGTGCACAAGCGCCCTTCCCTAATGAAAAACAAATTAGCAACCGTAGTCTCAGCCAACACACCTGCAGTATTCACTCGTAGCACATCTGCATATCCTTCCGCCCGAGCAGACTCCAGCAGCAACATGTTCTCCATGTAGTTGTGCGTCTTATGACCCGCTAGGCACGAATGTTCATTGAGCGGATGTTTCGTTGTTAGTTGCAGTCGCACAGACGCAGTCGTCGCCATCGCTGGGCGCGCATAGACGTAGCATCGAGCGCCGGTCCCCTCTTTGAGGAGTGAGATTTTCACCGTGCCATCACGGAGTCCTTCGGCTTGGACCAATTCGCGGATCGCAGCCAAGGCCCCCTCTGGTGTGTGATCGAGCGGCAAGCCTAGATCGACAGCAGAATCGTAAAACCGCTGCCAATGCGCCTCCCAAAAACACAGTCGTCCCTGTGACAGCTTAATTGTTTCAAAAATGCCAAAGCCATGCGCAAAGCCTGACCGATTCGGATTTAACGCAGCGGCATCTCCCGATTGAAGTATTATAATTTCTGACATAAAGCATCCACAGTCTCACGAATCGCGCGGCCTTTATCGAGCGTTTCTTGATATTCACTTTCAGGGTCTGAATCCCAGACAATCCCGCCTCCCACTTGATAATCCAGATACCCATCCTTTAGCTGCAAGCTGCGGATGGCAATATTGAGCTCTGCATTGCCATCAAAGCCGATGTAACCGACAGACCCGGTGTAAATACCGCGGCGCGTAGACTCGAGCTCCTCAATAACCTCCATCGCCCGCACTTTTGGTGCACCCGTGATCGAGCCACCCGGAAATAAAGCATGAATACAGTCAAAGACATCGTTGCCCTCAGCCAGCACTGCTTTGACTTGAGCAGTCTGATGAATGACCCGCGCATAGCGCTCCAAATGATATAGTTGCTCGACACACACACTACCAAACTCGGCCACTCGCCCCAAATCGTTGCGCTCCAAATCGACAATCATTAGTAGCTCTGCACGATCCTTCTCGGATGTGCGCAGCGCCTCCGCATTTATCGCATCCTCTTTAGGCGTCGCACCACGTGGACGCGTGCCTTTGATCGGCCGCGTCTCAATCTGCTGCCCTTGCTTGCGTAAAAGCTGCTCTGGCGAAGTCGACAATACAGTAAACGCATCTGTTCGAATCAACGCACTATACGGCGCGGGGTTTCCGGCCCGCAGGGCTTGATAAAGCTGAACTGGGCAACCCTGGTAGCGACACTTTGCACGTTGCGAAAGATTCACCTGATAGACATCGCCACTAGCAATATAGCTGCGCACGCGCTGTACCGCCTGTAAATAATCGGCGCGCTCTATATTCCACTCCCATTCGTCACGTTGCGGCACGGCAGCAATTACCGGTTGCGGCGGGGCAGACACAATCGCCTGCAACTCAGCGAGCACCACATCCTCATCCGCACGTAGACCTAGCGCGATCAAGCTCAACTCGCCCGTCTGATGATTCAGCGCTGCAATGCCATCGTAGAAGCCGAAATGAATATCTGGCATCCCTCGGTCGTCGTCAGTCAAGTCGGGCAACAGTTCGACCTGACGGCCATAATCGTAGGCAATAAAGCCAACCGCCCCGCCAACAAATGGAATGCCACTCATATTCGTGCTCGAATATTTTGCCATCAACTCGCGCAACAACACCAGACCATCGCCACTCGTGGTTACTTCGCCATCTCCAGCAGACCGATCACGATCCAGTATGGAATGCTCAACGTTCAACGTTGCTTCGCCATCTCCGGCAGACCTCCGTCGACGTTCAACATAGCTTCCATCTTTCCCCTCAAACACCAGAAATGGATTTGCGCCAAAAAAGCTCCACTCACCCAAGCCGTCATTCGACAGCGAACTATCCAGCACGAAGGGCAAATACCGTGCTCCGAAGCGCTCGATCAACTCATCAACTGCGGGAAAATCCTGTAAGGTCACGATCTTCATCTTGAGAGGACATTCCTCACTATTACATGCACTTTCACTGCGTTTAGTGCCGATTGGCACGTTGGATCAAATAGAAGCCAACTGCTTGGAAAATGAGATTGGGCAGCCAGATCAATAGATCTGGACGCAGGGCACGGGCGCCCTCCAACCAACTCACTGCGATAATTAGGAAATAATACGTCATCGCAATGATCAGTGCAATTGCCAGGTTCGCGTAACTCTCTTTTCGCCCGACCTGAATCGCAAGTGGCACACCGAAAATAGCCAATGAAAACACCGAGAACGCCATCGCGAAACTTTTTTGCATGTGCATCTGCACCTTCATCCGATTTTTCGAGATTCCCTCTGCAGCTTCGGTCTCTTCGGCCAACGCCAAATCTCTCTTCACCATCAATTGCGAAAAAGTCATTTCTTTAATCCGCGCCTGACGCTGACTTTTCTCACCAAAAATCTTGCCCATCGGTAATTCGATCGGCAACTCGCCAAAAAAGAGCGAGCGCATCGGCTCATCCGCCAGTCCCTCTGAACCTGAATCATCGCGTTGCTCTGCAGTGCCGTCTCTCAAAGTCAGCACCAGCGCATTATCAGTCTTATCAAAATTGATTTCACCTTCCTTCGCGCGCAAAAACAACTTCACACGTTTCTCATCATCCAGTTCCCAGATCCAGAAATCCTTCATCAGCGGTCCATCGCGATCGCCCATGTAAATAACATAGCCAGGGAATTCACGAATGAAACGTCGCTCCTCAATGAACCCGATCGGATTTTCACTAATGGCGCTCACCATCAAATGCTTATAAGCTAAGCGCGACTGTGGCGCATAGTGCAAGTTCACTACTACCCCTGCAATCATGCCAATAAACGAGATCACAAACACCGGCGATGCGATCTGATAAAGGCTAATACCCGACGACTTCATTGCCGTAATCTCCTGCTGCGAGGACAACCGCCCCAACGCCATCAACGTGCCAGTCAAGACCCCCAGTGGCAGGGCATACGCCGCCACATAGGGGATCAACAGGCCCATCAACTTGAGGAAAACCATAAAGTCAAGCTTCCCAGCAGCCACCAGTTCGGCAATATCACGCATCGCGTTCCCCAGCAGCAACACAAACACGAAGAGCCCCATGGCTAAGGCCGTGGAGACCAGCACCTCCTTGAGGACATGACGATGTAGTAAATTAAGCATTTGCTGAAATCAGAAGTTAGCAGTCAGAACGCGCGAACCACAAGCCACAAGCGGAGAGAAATAATTTTCTCTCCGCAGCGACGTTTCGCTCTTCACACTTGGCGATTCACGCTTCAAGCTGCCAGCATGCAATCTAAACATGAAGAAGTTCTCCAGATTTTCCGCGATGGCGGTGCGCTCCTCAGCGGCCACTTCCTCTTACGCTCAGGCTTGCACAGCGCCCATTTCTTTCAATGCGCACAGGTCTGCCAATATATGGACAAAGTCACCCGTATGGCTGAACTCCTGATCGAGGACCTCAAAGGCTATGGCGCCACTACGGTCGTGGGCCCGGCAATGGGCGGCCTCGTGATTGGCCAAGAGGTGGCTCGGCAACTCGGTCTACGCTTCGTGTTCCTCGAAAAAATCGATGATAAGCTCGAACTGCGCCGCAACTTCAAATTCGCCCCAGGCGAGAAAGTCCTGATCGTCGAAGACGTCATCACTCGCGGCGGTCGCGTTGCCGAAGCTCTGCAGCAATGCCGCGCACACGGCGCAGATCCGATCGCAGTTGGCGTGATTGTCGACCGCAGCGCTGGCAAGACCACTTTCGATGTGCCGCACCACAGCCTCGCCGAGCTTAGCTTCCCAACCTACCAAGCCGACCAGTTGCCTCCCGAGCTGCAAGGAACCGAAGCGACTAAGCCTGGCAGCTAGGTTGCGCATAAAACACGCATCTAGATCGTAGAAGCCCGCGACATCGACGCACTCGCTTCATCCGCACCAAACAGTTGGTCGATGAATCATCGTCCCAATCACAATTTTCGCTATGTTTAAATTCGACACCACCCTCAGCCGCCTACGCAGCGTCGGCATCTTCGAAGCCATTTCATTCCTGTTACTACTCGGCGTGGCAATGCCGCTGAAGTATGCGTTCGGCCAGCC